>CATWBR010000026.1 GCA_958349075.1 uncultured Clostridium sp. | reverse complement strand
TGCACTCCACCGAGTGCAAACGGTCCCCGTAGTAATTCATTCTGCCGGATTCCCCACTCACGACAACCTGAACACGGGACTGAAGACTCATATCAATCCCCTCGCCACCCCGGCCCCTGGCCTGCCGGCAGCGTCCTCATCTGCTCCCTATCTTTCCCTCGCCTCCTTCAGCTTCTTCCTGATACGGATATCCTCCCCATAAAGGGGAATCACGTTATACTGGCTCACAATCCTGGACATAATCCGGTCGGTAAACTCGTCCCTCATCTCGTTGACCGGCAGGTTGGTGGAAATAATCGTGCCCAACTTCCTGTTCAGCCGTTCATTGATCACGTAGAATAGCTGGGATGTGGTAAATGTATTGACCAGCTCCGTCCCAAGGTCGTCTATGATCAGGAGGTCGCACTCCAGGAGGTAACGGGACCTGTCCCGGTCCTCATCCGTGGAGTCATAGGAAAAGCGCTCTTTGGAAAATATCTCAAACATCTCTACCGCCGGCAGATAGACAACGGAATAACTGAGTTCAATCAGCTCCCTGGCAATGCAGTTGCTGAGGAATGTCTTGCCTAGGCCCGTCTTTCCGGTGAACAGTATGTTGTCCTTCTTTTGTCCGAAATGATCCACATACTGTTTGCAGGTGTCCACAACCTGCCGCATATATTCTCTTGCCGTCTTTCCGCTCCGCTCCCCAATCTTTGTATCATCGAAATATTCATAGGAAAAACGGTCGAAATTCTCCCGTTTTAATATCTCCCTGATATTGGACTGTGCATACAGCAGATTAATCTCGCGCTGGCGGAAGCAGTGGCATTTTCTTCCGTTAGAGTAGCCGGTGTCCCGGCAGTCGGGGCATTCATACTGCATTTCCAGGTAATCGGCCGGATATCCGTAGGAAGCAAGCAGAACCTGGCGCTCCTCCCTAAGCTCGGCGATGGTCTTCCTGAGCTTCTCAACCGCTCCCTGGTCGCCTGCAAGAAGCTGTTTTGCACTCCGCACCGCAGCAGAGCTGATCTCGTCGTTCATCTCCCTGACAGCCGGAATCTTCCGATATACCTCGCTGGTCCGTTGATCCAGTTCATGTTTATTATTCAGTTGTTTTTGATTGTAGATCCGCATGATGGAATCATACTGTGAGTTACTGAGTGCCATCTCCACCTCCTGCTCACTCTGCGTGGCCCGATCCCGGTTCTCCGCTCTTCTGTCCTGCATTGATCATGTCCCAGACCATCTCATCATAATCGTATCCATGCTCCTCCAGATTATGGAAACGGTTGGCAGACCGTCCCTGGCCGCCCTTCCCGGAACGCCCGGAACTGCTTCCCTGACCGCGGGAACCCTTATTCTCTTTTGTCTTCTCCTGTTCCCTGCGTATCTTGTCAAGAGCATCGATATCGCTTTTTGTCCTCACACCGGCTTCCTTCCAGTCGGAAAGGATCCGGTCGGCATACTGGAAACTGGGGTTGTGGATTGCACGGATTGTCCTGTCACACGCCTCCACGACGATCTCACGCGTAAAGCCGTAAGTCCTGAACCACTTCTCCATCAGTTCGAATTCGGAATCCGCGGGGTTCCTGCCGGTGAGGCCCATGGCCTTCATAACGGCAAACGATTCTTTGGAAAAACTCCTGGAGTAGGTCCTGGCCTCCTCCACGGTCATAATCTTCTTCTCATGCCAGTTGAGGGCCACCTTTTCCACATAGCGCAGACTGGTATGGCCGTTCTGTGCACAGTATTCCACCAGGAACTCGATGAGTTCCGGAGCCATGTTCAGGTTCTTATATAAGTTAACAAACACCTGGCAGTCCACGGGTGTAAATGTTTTATTCAGATATTTCTGGGATATGTATACAAGCTGGGTGAAGGTCTCATCATCCGACAGCGCCTCCATATCACAGGCACAGGCAGCGCTGGTTTCACGGGCTGCCTGGTTTCGGATGGGCTGATTCGCGGCGGCACCGCGTTCCGCCGTCCGGCAGACCGGCTCCTGCCTGTCCAAAACTGCGGCCTCACCACGGTTTGACGGGCTGGAAATTCCGGTTTCCGCTCCGCGATCACCGCCGGACGGCTCAAGCACACCGGCCTTCTTCCAGTAGGTAAATGCCCGGCGCACATCCGCTTCCGTATGGTTCAGCGCATCGGCCACCGCCTCCACCGTGATTGCCTCCCCCTCGTGGCGGAGCAGGTAGAGATACACTTTTACATACTCCCCGTTGGCATCGGCCATATATTCATCTATAAACTCATTTGCTACCACGGTAAATCTTGCAGAAAACCGGTTTGTAAACTTAAGTTCCATCCCCTCACCATTCCTCGCTTTGGTTCGATTACGCTCCGGGGTCTTCCCGGATATCACTGTTCTTACATAATAACACAGGTCCCTGTAAAAGAAAATAGGACCACTTATCCACCGATATTGGTGTGGATAATGTGGATAATGTGGACAAAATTGTGTACCGCCTCTGCGATATATACACATTTTTGTCGAAAGCCTTGATTTATCAACGTTTCTGCAATTTGACCCGTTTTGCACCGTGGGCAGAAAAAATCCACATAGCTTCTTTACATAAAATGTTGACAACTATGTGGATAATGTGGATAACTAACGTCCTAACAGCTCTTCTCCAACCTTTACAATGTCTCCGGCCCCCATAGTTATCAACAAATCACCTTGTGTACAATTTTCTAAAATAAATTTTTCCACATCGGCGAAGGTCGGAAGATACCAGGCATCGACTCCTTTTTCCTTTAAAAGAGCGACAATATCCGCAGAACTGACTCCAAGAGTGTCAGTTTCCCTGGCCGGATAAATGTCGGTCAGCATGACGCAGTCTGCCAGTGAAAGAGCCTCTGCAAACTGATGTAAAAATGCCTTTGTCCTCGTATACGTATGCGGCTGGAATGCACAGCAGATCCGCTCATGGGGATAATTCTTTGCGGCCTTCAGAGTGGCCTCTATCTCCTGCGGATGGTGTGCATAGTCGTCAATGATAGTGATTCCCTTCAGTTCGCCCTTCTTCTCAAATCTTCGGTTAGTTCCCGTGAATTTGATAAGGCCCCGGCTGATCGCATCCATTCCTGCCCCGGCCTCCAGTGATACGGCGATGGCGCCAAGCGCATTGTAGACATTGTGCTCCCCCTGCACTCCCAGGCTGAGACGTTCCTTCTTTTCTCCCTTAATATAGAGATCAAAGGACGGCCTTGCGAATTCGTCATACGCAATCGCTCCTGCGCTGTAGTCGTTCTCCATGGAACTTCCGAATGTAATAACCCGTCCGCTCACGCCTTTGGTCAGTTCCTGCCAGTTGTCTATGTCTCCGTTCACGATCACGGTTCCGTTCTCCGGTACTTTCTCCATAAAAAGCCTGAAAGAGCGGCGGATATCGCAGATATCCTTAAAGAAATCGAGATGGTCTTCTTCTATATTAAGTATAACCGCCATGGTCGGATAAAATGACAGGAAGCTGTTCGTATATTCACAGGCCTCCGTAACAAAGAATTCGGGTCCGCCCACACGGATATTGCCGCCTATGGAATTCAGGATTCCGCCCACCGATATCGTGGGATTATTGTCCGCCTCCAGAAAAATCTCCGTCACCATCGACGTGGTCGTCGTCTTCCCGTGGGTTCCGGCAATTGCAATTGCCTCCTTATAGTTCTTCATCATCTGCCCGAGAAGATCCGCACGGCTCATCAGGGGAATCCCTCTCCTCTTCACTTCCATAAATTCAGGATTATCCTCGTGGATGGCTGCCGTATAGACAACCACATCAATTCCATCCTTTATATTTTCAGCCTTCTGACCATAGTAAACCGCGGCCCCCCTGGCCTCCAGATGCTCCGTCAGTTCCGAACTGCGGGCATCGGACCCGGATATCTTAAATCCCTCGTCCATCAGGATCTCTGCTAATCCGCTCATGCTGATTCCGCCGATACCGATAAAGTGAACCGACTGTGGTTTTCCAAAATCAATCTGATACATACTGTTTTCCACCTTTATTTTCTATATTCTGCAGCCTCTATATATAATGTATATGCCGTTTTGATGTCCCTTGCCGTACCCTGTTTTCCATGTGAGGTACGGCACCACTCTAATTTAACTTCTTTTGCGGTAAAATGTCAATAATTTTAAAAGCCCCGGAAAAGAATTATCTCCTTTCCAGGGCTTTTAAAGACTTGAATTTTGGTATTCTTACCAGATATCGTTTTCCGGCCGGATTATTACCATTCTTTCCGGCTATCGGGCAGCCGTGTTCTCTGCCAGGCATCTGCCAAAAATAGTATTTTTATACCGTTCCAGTACGCGCAGGAGCATATTCCCCAGAACTCCGATTGCCAGAATCTCTCCAATTCCCACTGTGACCATAGCAAATGGGATTAAATCCGCGGAGCCGTAGGCGAAGCGGAGAACCCAGGGGATAATGATCACATTGGCCAGAATCGGAGGGATGCAGACCAGATTCCTGTTCCTGCGAAGCCCGTAGGAGCCTAATGCGCCGATCAGCGTTGCCAGGCTTCCGAACACAACGTCCAGCGGAGCCGCCCCGCTGAGCAGGTTCGATAACAGGCAGCCGATAAAGACTCCCGGTACCGCCGCCGGCGTGAAGAACGGCAGAATACACAGCGCTTCGGAAATCCGAAACTGCACCGGTCCGAAGGAAATCGGGGCAAACGGCACGGTAAGTGCGGTATAAATGGCCGCAATCACCGCCCCATAGGCTAAAAAGTAAACGGTTTTGTTGTTTCTCTCTCTCATATTCAGTTGTCTCCTTTAGTTTTGTTTTAGGTGTGGAAGGTCTCGAACACACCGGTCTTTAATTGTGAAATTTCTTTCAGGTACAGAAGTTTCACGGCCTTATTGCGTAGGTTAGTTTAGCATAGTTTTAATCAGAATGCAACCCGCTCTCCGGCAAAAGCCGGTAGTTTCCCGGAGACAGCCCAACCTCCTTCTTAAAAACGGCTCCCAGATAGCTGGTGGTCTGGAACCCCGTCTTCTCCGCAATCTGCGCCAGGCTTAAATCGCTGCCCCGTAATAGCTTCTTGGCATTTTTAAGCTGAATCTCCCTGCTGTAGCGGACAAAGTTTACTCCGAATTGCGCTTTGAAGGCGCGGCTGAAGTAGGCGGGGCTGTAACCGCATAAATCCGCTACCTCATTTAATCCCGGATTATTCATATAATACTGTTCCAAATAGGCTGCCGCCATATCGAGGGGCGTACTTTTCGGAACCTCCGACTTCAGGCTCCTGGACAGGCTAAGAAGGAACTGATAGGACTCCGTCTTGACGTCATTCATCGTGTTGGCTTTAAATATCGCGCCGGTTACGGACAGGACTTTCGCCGAGATATCTACCGCATCCAGTCCCATTCCAACGCCGTACCCGGCCAGCTCCGAAAGAATGGAGACCGACAGCGACTTTATATAGGAAGAGTCTGCATTCTGCATGGCAAGCCCCGCAAAGATATGGTTTAAGGTTTCTGCGCAGAGAGAATCATCCTGTGATGTGACCGCAACTATCAAATCCTTTTTCCCCTGCTCCCGGAGGACGGGCGTCCCGCCTGCCTTTGATATTTTTCCCCGTTCGGAGGAAAAGCCGTGATAGCGCAGAAGCTGGCCCGGCCCGGCCATGAAGGACTGCTCCAGCGCCCGGAAGGACTGTTCATAGGCGCGGCAGAGCAAGGCCGGCGCCGCACAGAAACAGCTCATGCCAATTGAAACGGAATATCCCGTCATCTTTTTTATCTCCGGCAGAAGCAGGGCGGCGCACCGGGCGGCATAATCCTCCGCATCATCCCCGGTCAAATCACGGCAGTTGAGTAAAACCACGACCTTATCCGTCCCCATCAGCGTAGCGGACACGGCGCTGTAGCCTTTTTCCAGTACTTTTCTGGTGCTGTTGAGCAGAGTTCTCTTGAGCCGGTACCGGTAGACATTATCCCTCTTTTCGCAGATGGTCCAGAAATCATCAAACACGATCGTAAAGACAATCTGCGGATTGATCTTGATATGCATGGTCCGAAACAGGAAATCCAGCTCCAGGATACGTTCCGGATGGCCGTATATCATGTCGTTCACATATTCCGAAGCCAGTATATCCTGGAACATCTCCGCCGAAAAGACTTCGCGGCCGTCCGATACATTGGCCAGGCTGACCAGCCTGAACTCCGGATACAGCGTTTTCATCATTCCCATTTGCTCCGGCGACTCCGCAATGAGGCTTGCCAGGCAGGTGTCTTTCCTCTCCCGGATTTCTCTTAAAATCCCCGGCGTGATATGAAGAGCGTCAATAAATAACAGACACGGCCCTGAACCGGAAAGCAGTTTCACAGTCTCCTCAGCGCTCTCTGCAAAGCATGGGTTGAAATGTAAAAAAAACGACATTGACTCTTTTTTGACCGCACATATCACCTTCATAAAAATCCCCCTGCCTCCCTGTATTCCGGCTATTTTTGTTCTTTGGCTCTTTCAAACCAAATTAACACAAATGTCAAAAAAACACAATAGCAGCGCAAAAAATTGAATTTCAACTTTTTCACCGCTTTACTATAATAAATTTAAGTTAAGCGGCCGCTATACAGTAACTATTTATCAGCTAAGTTTTAATTTGCTGCATTATCATCAATGCACTTTCACCAATTGAATATTGATTTATATCATGTATTTGAATCAGAGGAGGATATCAGATGTTTTACGAACCGTCAAAAAACAACCATGGATTACAGAGAAATCCATTTAAATCCTGTTCCGTTCCGCGTGTGATCGGATGGATTTCCACGAAAAACGAGGATGGCAGCGACAACCTCGCGCCATACAGCCAGTTTACCAACCTGACCTTTGATCCGCCGATTGTGCTTTTTTCATCTAACCAGAACGTGATCGGTGATCGGAAAAACACCGTCAAAAATATCGAGAGAACCGGAGAGTTTGTCTACAACATGGTGTCCTGGGATCTTAGGGAAGCGATGAACCGCTCCTCCATCTTTGAAGTTCCTGAAGGGGTAAAAGATAAATTCGAATATGCCGGAGTTTCGAAGGTTCCCTCCAACCTGATCGACGTAATGCGGGTGGCGGAGTCCCCTGTCCAGTATGAGTGCCGCTATATGCAGACCATACGGATTCCGGGCAGCGACACCCTGGCAACGGTAGACTGCATCATAGCAGAGGTAATCGGAATCCACATCGCGGACGAATTTTTACTTCCCAATGGCAAGATTGATATCTGCAGCATCAAACCGGTTGCCCGCCTGGGATATTTTGATTTTACCGTTGTTAATAATTCCTTTGAAATGGCTCCGCCTAAGGTGAGCCCTGAAAAACAGAAATTAGTGGACAAAGGACTGGAAGGAAAAGTGTAACAGGACAGACAGAATTATGGTAACAGATGAACTGGGGTTTAAGAAGGAGAAAACAAATGAATGGGGTAGACTTAATTATAACTGGTAACTCAGTTTTTACGGCTCTGGACGATGTGCCTTTTAAGGGCGGTGTTGCGATAAGGGGAAACCGGATCGCCCAGGTCTTTCAGGGGGAAATACCGGACGGGCTGGCGGATGGGCACACCGTGATCAGGGAATATGGGGATAAGCTGATTATGCCGTCCTTTATTGATGCCCATACCCACTTTTCCATGGGCGCCGCCGCATCCAGCACCCATGTCTGCATGGAACTGGAGGATTCCTCCTCACCGGAAGAATGCGTCAGGATTGCGAAGGAATTCGAGCGGACTCATCCGGACGAAAAACGGATCATGGGAATCGGCTGGTACACCGCATGGTGGGGCGACATTCCGCTGCCGGACAAAACGCTGCTGGACGAGGCATTTCCGGATAAACCCGTCTATCTTCTGTGCGCGGATCTTCACACGGCATGGGTGAATACCCTGGCATTACAGGAATTGGGAATCGATGAGAACACGAAACCGGAGTACGGGGAAGTCCGTCTCGGAGATAACGGAAAACCGGACGGCATTCTATTTGAGATTGACCTGATGCTCCCGATCTTTGCCAAGCTGGTGGATTATCCGCTGGAAATTCTGACCGAACTGTTCGGGGCATTTTTAAAGGAGGCCAACGAGTACGGAATTACCTGCTTAAGCGATATCACCGCAGCCAAACTGAACCAGGAATTTATCACTTATATGGATAAGCTGGTCCAGATGGAGGAAAACAACACCTTTACCGCCAGGCTCCATACATACACCAACCTGGGCGTTACGGGAAATTATGAAAAAGAGCTTGAGATGTATTCGAAATACCATACGGAGAAAATCCGGTACGCCGGTTTAAAGCAGGTAATCGACGGTGTTACCTCCACCTACACGGGACTTCTTTTAGAACCGTATTCCGATCGTCCGGAGATGACCTGCGAGGCGAATTACCCGAAGGAAACTTTCTTAAAATGCACGAAAGCGGCCAACAGCCAGGGGCTCGGCGTCCGTTACCACTGCATTGGGGATAAAGCCGTGCAGTGGGCGCTGGACTGCTTTGAGGAGGCCAATCTTTACGCAGATAATGAAGGTAATAAAAAGTGTCTTCCAAATGCAATTGAGCACATTGAAAATATCCATACGGACGATATCGGAAGGTTTAAAGAGCTGGGTGTTATTGCATCCGTACAGCCCTATCATGTGACCTTCGACAGCAATGAAAAGGTCAGCCGGATCGGCATGGAGCGCTGCCGCTATGAGTGGCCGTTCAGAAGCCTGATTGACAGCGGCGCGGTGCTGGCCCTGGGAACCGACTATCCGGTAGTGGGCCTTAACCCGTTTAAGAATATTTACGCCGCCGTATCAAGGTGTGATGATGAGGGAAATCCTACATCGGTCAACCCGCAGGAGGCGATTACACTTTCGGAGGCGCTTCAGGGTTACACCAGGTGGGCCGCCTGTGCTTACGGAAGGCAGGACGAGCTTGGAACCCTGGAAGAGGGGAAGTTTGCGGATATCATTGTCATCGATCGGAATATGTTCGAAATTCCGCAGAAAGAAATACAGGAATGCCGGGTGGAACTTACGGTATTTGACGGCGCTGTGATATTTGACAGGGAGAAAAATGACGTTTGTTAACAGAGGGGGAAATTACGATGGAGGAAAAAAACGGAAAGCTCAGCTTCCGCACTAAATTAAGCTACGGGGTAGCCGCCGCAGGGGACGCGGCAATCTATAATTTTGTCAGCATTTACTTTTTATTCTATCTCACAACGGTTGCAGGGATCGATCCGGCCAAAGCCGGGACCCTTTCATCACTGTCACTCTTAATCGGGGCTGTCGCCACCATCTTTGTCGGCTACCTGTCCGACAACAGCTCCAACCGGCACGGCAGACGCCGTCCGTTTATCCGGATCGGCCTTCCGCTGTTTGCCGTTTCCTTTGTACTGATGCACTCTAAGATGGCAGGGGGCAGCATTATTTATTACGGTATCTTCGCCACGCTGTTCTGGTCCGCCTATGCTATCTTTTACGTGCCCTATACCGCGCTTGGGGCGGAAATCACCGATGATTACGACGACAGGACGCGTCTTCGGACCTTCGCCGCGGTGGGAAGCTCGGCGGGCAACTATTTTGGCATGGTATTTCCGCTTCTCCTGGTGAGCCTGTTCGGCCGTCTGGGAAAAAGCACCGAAACGAGCTGGAGTATGACGGCCGTCATTATCGTCCTCTTTGCCGCCGTTATGATTCTTACCATGCTGCGGGCAACAAGAGGGAAAGAACGTGTCATGGAACCGGTGGCAGCCGCTCAGAAACCCGGTATCTTCAAGGATTACCTGAACGCATTTCAGATCAAGCCGATGAAATACCTGATTTTATCCATCATATTCACCCTGGCTGCCTACACGATCTACCTGAGCAGTGTCGCATTTTTTATTACCTATAACCTGAATCTGCCGGAAAGTTATTCTTCCACCATCTTTTTAGTGGCCTGCATTTTTATTGTTATTTATGCGCCGTTTATTGACAAAGTGGCGACCGCCTGGGGAAAAAAACAGTCTTTTATCCTCTGCATGGCAGTTACCTCCGTACTGATGATTATCATGAATTTCATCGGTATCCGAAGCCACATTATGCTGCTGGTTTTTGCCGCAGTCCACACGCTGGGCGCTTCCGTATACTGGCAGCTTGCCTCTGCCATCCTCTATGACCTGACGGAGGTGATTGAACTCAAATTCAATAAGAGGAGCGAGGGAACCCTTTCCTCTCTGCAGTCTATCTGCCAGCAGGTGGGCACTTCCTTTGGAATGCTCATCATGGGATGGATTCTCAAGTTTTCCGGTTTCCAGGAGGGAATGGCCGTGCAGTCTGCCGGGGCTCTGTCGGGCGTGCAGTTTTTACTGACCATTGTTCCGGCCGCAGGCTATCTGATCGCGGCGGCAATGATGTTTCTGTTCCCTCTCACGAAAAAGCGGTATGAACTGGTTCAGAAAGCAATCGAAGAAAAAAATCAGACCGGACAATACTCTCTCGACGGACTGGAGCAGATTGTCTGATACGACAAAAAGGGAGTCATCCATTGAATTTATTAAAGCAGTTTCTCAAATTTGTCATTCCGTCCATCGTGTCGATGTGGGTATTTTCCCTCTACACGATGGCAGACGGGGTGTTTGTAGCAAAAGGGGTGGGGGAGACGGCCCTGGCAGCCGTCAACCTGTCCATGCCCCTGACCAGTATTATCTTTGCCCTGGGGCTGACCTTTGCCACCGGAACCTCGGTTCTGGTCTCCATCTGTATGGGGAAAGGCGATATGGACCGGGCCAACAGACTGTTCAGCCAGAATATTTTAACCATGTCGGTTCTCGGCATTGCGCTCACCGTCCTGATACGGATGAATCTGGAACCCATAGCGCTGTTCCTCGGAGCGACGCCGGATACGCTCGGTTATGTGAAGGAATATGCAGGGGGTATTGCACTGTTTGCCGTCTTTTTTATGGTCTCCTATAATCTGGAGGTGCTTGTAAAAGCAGACGGCGCGCCGCAGCTTTCCACAATAGGCGTAACAAGCTGCGCCCTGATGAATATCATTCTGGACTATGTTTTCGTTATGCATTTTCATTGGGGTGTGGCTGGAGCGGCCCTTGCAACAGGCCTCGCCCAGGTGACGAGTACATCCATCTTTCTCATGTACTTTCTGAAAAAATCACGTCACCTGCATTTTACAAAATTCCGGTTCCGGCTTTCGATCTATAAAAAACTTCTGCCCCTGGGAATCGGGGAAGGTATCTCCGATTTGTCCAGCGGCATCGTGGTTTTTCTTTTTAACCAGGTTATTCTCTCCACAATAGGGGAATTTGCTCTGGTCAGCTATACGGTCATCTCCTACTTAAACACCCTCGTGCTGATGACGATGACCGGAACCAGCCAGGGAATCCAGCCGCTTCTCGGATTTCATCACGGACGTGGGGAAAACGGCATCTGCCGTTCTCTTTTAAAATACGGGCTGTGCACCGCGCTGATCTGCGGTATCACCGCATTTACCGTAATTTCGGCGGCTGCGCCGGGAATTACCGGCTTCTTTATTAATAAAGACCGTGATCTGAACCTTTACACCTATACGGTCAGGGTAATGCGGATGTATTCGCCCGCATTCCTCCTTATTGGTTTCAATGTTGTCGCCGCCGGTTTTTTCGCGGCCGTTGAGCGGCCGGTCTTTGCCATGACCATCTCGCTGGGCAGGGGATTCGTCCTGATCACGGTCTGCCTTATGCTTCTTCCATGGTTTGTGGGGGAAAGCGGTGTCTGGCTGGCGTCTGCCGCCTCGGAGGGCATCTGCCTTGCGGTCACACTGCTGCTGGCGGCAAAGTACAGGAAACAGGCCGCGCCGGGGTGCGGACTGCCGGCGGTTCCGTGAAACTTAAGGCTAACGGACCAAATATTCCCGGTTTACCACGTGCTCTAAGGGGTTTCCAGCTGCAAGGGCACAGCCCCATCCCCGGAGCCGGGCCCTTTTTTCTTAGAAATTACCTTCTTCCTGAAAATAACTTTTATTCCTGAAAATGATTAAGCCAGAAAATTCATAAACGCAGTGAGCAGAAGCCCGTTAACCACGTCGATAATTACGGAGCCTACTCCCGGAACTACGAAGAATGCCGTATTCGATGGCCCCCATCTTTTTGTAAAAGCCTGCATATTTGAAACCCCGTTGGGCATGGCGCCAAGGCCAAACCCGCAGCACCCGGTTACCATAACGGCGGCATCGTAATCCCTGCCCAGAATATAATAACCGGCAAATACCATAAACAGTGCAATAAATGCCACCTGGGTCGCCAGGGTCACAATCATAGGAAGCGCCAGAGCCGCTAATTGCCAGAGTTTTAAAGACATCAGCGCCATTGAAACAAATATGGTAAGGCTGATATTACCGATACAGTCAATCTCCGCAAGGGGAGTTTCAAACTTACCCGTATAGGCGCTGATATTGCGGAGCACGACTCCCATCAGCATGCCTCCCACATAGGAAGGGAAGGTAATGCCTATCATTTTAAGCAGGATATAAATAATTGTACCGATTCCCATTGAGATAACGATCTGATTCGTGGCGTGGAACATGTTCTTGGCGCTTAACGGCGTCTCCTGCTTTGTTTCCGCCGCCTCATCATCCTGTTCTCCCTTCCGGGCCGATGCGACGGCTTCCAGACGGTGCCTTTTCACAAGGATGTTGCCCACCGGACCTCCGATTAAACCGCCAGACACAAGCCCGAAGGTTGCGGCCGCCATGCCCACCGTCATTGCTCCGTCACAGCCGTAAAGTTCTTCAAACAACGGTGCGAAGGAGCCTGCGGTTCCGTGGCCTCCCGTCATGGCGGCGGAACCGGTGCACAGCCCCAGAAGCGGATGAAGCCCGAACAGTTTCGCGTATCCGACGCCGATGATATTCTGAAATATAACAAGCAGGAAAACGATGATTGTAAATTGAATACCTCTTTTTCCGTACTTCTTCAGTACCTTCAGATCACATGTAAAGCCGACTGCGGTGAAGAACACTGTCATAAAAACATTTTGCAGTGTTGTGTCCAGCTCAAGGACACACACACCGGAACTATACCCCGCCAGCATCAGAAGCGAAAAGATAATGCCGCCGACTACCGGATCGGGAATGCACAGCCGTTCCAGGCATTTGACATATTTTTTAATAACTCTCCCTATAAAAAGGACAACTACCGCGACCGCCAGCGTTTGGATGATATCCAGCTCAATTACCATAAAATTTCCCCCTGCCCCATTTTTCATCTGTACTGATTCTTGTTAATCAGCGTTCATAAATCCCCTCATTTAAATAGTTTAGAAGCTCTGTCCTGGACATATTGTCAATTCCAAGATATTCCAGGTTATACCTGCTTGTTTCAAAGAAATTCTTCTTGTGCATCGCACCTGCCAGAGTGATCATGGAATCGATCACCGGGGTCGGCACGCCGTACTGGACTCCTAAATCGTGGTATATCTTGCAGCCGACCGGAACATCTTCCGTCAGATACCGGTGATTGATACTGTTAGGTCCAGTGTTTCCTTCATCGGAAGGTTTATCTAACGGAAATACGACGTTATCTTTCCCTTCTTTATCAAGTCCCATGTATTCCTGAGTCAGTACACTGCGGCGGGAAAAGAAGGACTCGTACGCATATTCCGGTGTCCCGACTCCAATTGCGCGTGCCAGCGCTTTCTCCTCCTCAAAGAACTGGTACTGCACCTCGCAGATTGACGGGCACAGTCCGTGGCAGTACATGGAATAACTGTTTTTATCGTATCCCCCGAAGATCACTCCCCAGTTTTCCATTGTCGATACGCCCAGAACCGTTGCCGGAACATGAATGACAGGATTGATATTAGCAAATCCGGTGTCCAGTACGGTAATACCGGCCTCCGGCCCATTGCCGTATGTCACGGCGTCAATGCAGGGCAGGTATTTGGATGATTCCATAAATGCGTCGATATCGGACATCGGGAGCGAAGCGCCGCGCAGTGTTATCGCACGGTATTTGACTCCCACATGCGGGAAAACAAATTTTCCGACCGTCTCGATACGCGTTCCATAGGGGGCGGAGGACCATCCGCCGATTATCACCTTCTTAGTGCAGCCCATCTCGCGCATCAGGCGGCGCAGTATCAGGGTGCCGTAATTATCGGTAAAAATATGTACCACCTGGCCGTCTTCCAGAAGGGGAACGAGCTCCCGGAAAAACGGTTCATGGGCAAAGGCCGGTGCCGCAACTACAATCAAACCGGCTCCCTTTACAACCTTTTCCATATCGCTGCTGACCAGATCCGGATAGGCCCTTCCCGAACGCTCAAAACAATACAGGTTGCGCTGCACACCGTCCAGCAGAATTCCCGTTTTGTCCAGATTTGCCAGTGTGTTTTCGGCAAACGGCATCATGTCGAAGAGGCGGACCTCCCGCCCGGCCAGTTTCATATCGGCGGCACATGTCTTGCCTACGGCTCCGCCGCCCAAAACGGCAATCGGCATATCCTTTAAATACCCCATGTCTCCCATCATCTTTAATACCCTCCTGAGTTCTAAATAGTGTATAAACCGTAATCTGTTTACACGCTAATTCTAATATGGTAGTATATATTTGTCCAACGATGGTTTTTGATGTTAATTATCAAATAATTTGATATGGGAGTCCTATGAATATACGAGTCTTACAGACCTTTATCCGGGTGGTGGAGCTGAAAAGCTTTACAAGAGCCGCCTGCGAACTGAATTATGTGCAGTCCACCGTTACCATGCAGATCCAGCAATTGGAAAAGGAACTGGGGTTTCCTCTCTTTGACCGAATCGGTAAAAAGATATCCCTGACTTCCTACGGTGAAAACTTTTATGCCTATGCCAATAATATCCTGCAGACGATGATGCAGGTCAATAATCTGGGAAAAAAACCGGAAGAAATGAGCGGCAGCCTGCGGATTGGGATACTGGAATCCCTGCTTTCCGCCGCTACGCTTCATATATTTCCGCGTTTTAAAGAATGTTATAAGAATATTGAAATTCAATTAAAAATAGGGCAGTTGTCCGATCTCCGGACTCTGCTTAAACAGGGACAGTTAGATATGATTTATATTTCCGGGGAGCTTAATACGGATCCCGATTTGCACTGCGGTTATAAACGGAAGGAAAACCTGATTTTTATCACGGCCCCCGATCATGAACTGGCTCTAAAATCCGGCATCACTCTGGAGGAACTGCTGACATATCCCTTTGTCGTGACCGAACTGTCGGGCACCTGTTATGGCAAACTGAGCCGTCTGGCCTTTTCCCACGGCCTGATGCTGAAACACACTCTGATCGTGGACAGCACAGCCGCAATCGGGGAGCTGATCAGCACGGGATTCGGAG
The DNA here is from genome assembly GCA_958349075.1 of uncultured Clostridium sp. Lineage (GTDB taxonomy): Bacteria > Bacillota > Clostridia > Lachnospirales > Lachnospiraceae > Otoolea. Next base: position 2,594 of record CATWBR010000026.1, on the reverse strand, counting down.
CCGCCTTCCTGCCGGAATACTCCGTGCTGGAGATGATCCAGCAGAACCGGCTGGTGCAAGTGCAAGCGGATGTCCCTCCCCAGACCTATTACAGCCAGGTGCTTTACTGCAGGGATAAGTGGCTTCCCCCCTTTATGGAGGAATGGATTAACCTGATCAGGGAGTTCCGCCCCGAACGCTTAGAGGTATGACCGGCCATAAGAACGGTACAGGGTGCCGCTGTAAGCCTGCGGCCACTCAAAAAAAGAGAAGCCCACACACCGGGTATGAACCGGAGCGAAGCTTCTCTCTTTTTTGATGAGGGTCTAACCTCATCTCAACGTAAACAATATTAGAAATCAATCCTGCGTCCTTCTTCAGCGGACTGATAAGCGGCATAAACAACTTTCATCGTCTCATAAGCCAGTGCAAAATCGGAGGATGGAGCTCTGTCATAGGCAATCGTCTCCACAAAATCCTGCAGCTCTCCCATGTAGCCGCGGATAATCTCGTCGGATACAAAGGCCTTGTTCCATCCGAGTTTTGCCGGAAGCATCTCGGAAATCGTAACGTCCTCCAGACCGTCCTCGTCCAGGAAATAGGTGTTAAGAATGTCGGTTGGGGTGATGTTGCACATCAGGGCATTATCATTGCTGTATACTTCTATGTAATTCTTAGTACCGCCAAGCACGGTATCACTGGCAATTGTCATGCATTTTGTTCCGTCGGAAAATGTGACGGTAACGGTACCGAAATCCTCAACGTCCTCGGGACGTGCAGAGATGTGGCGGTGTTCGTCTTCCGTCAGGCATGCGGTAGCAACGCCGCAGTCCGCCGTCACACTCTTAACCGTGATCTTCTCACCGCGCGCCTCGGCCTCCTGCTGTTTTAACCACAGCATACCGGACAGCGGATGACAGCCCGTACGGATTAATGTGCCGCCGCCTGTTCCACTCCATTTACCGGCAAGCGGGGAGCTGGAACCTTTCAGGCTCTCTTCGCCCTTCATGAAAAGCACTTTGCTCTTCTTGGCCCGCAGAATCTCTGCCGCCTTCTGTACCGGAGTTGCATATACGAAGTTCTCCGCATAGAGAAACTTTTTACCACATTCGTCCACGACCTTTTTAAGCTCGTCCATCGTGTTCATAACTTCCTCAAACATTTTAGACTTTGGCGTGCTCTTACCCACGTTCTCCTCACCGCGCTGTCCAAAATATCCGGTCAGAGGTTTTTCACAGATGACGTGCTTTCCGGCTTTTAATGCCTGGATAGCCATGGAGCAGTGAAGGAATGGAGGTGTCACGATATCGATCACATCGATCTCGGGATCCTTTAACATCTCCTCGTAGCTGGTGACTGCCTGCTCGTAGCCGTAGCGCTCTTTTACCTTCTCAGCCAGTTCCAGCTTCACGTCGCAGATGGTTTTCAGGCGTACCGGTACGCCGCTTACTTTCTCATATCCGTTGCCGTGCAGGTACGCAGCGTAACCTGCCCCTATTGTCCCGATTACAACCGGCTTTACATTTTTTGTCATCTTTGCCTCTCCTTTTTGGCATAATTGCCTTAAATTCGTCGCCCCATCAGGCTTTTTCTTATACAAATATCATACCGAATAACGGACAAAATATCCAATTGAACGTTTTCACCAACCTATCTGTTTTATTCATAGATCGGTTTCCACTTTAACACATTAATTTTTAGGAGTTTAACGCAAAAAACTCTTGACTTAAATCGGTTCTGCATTTATACTGTAACCAACATTTAACAGAACACTTTGTTTTAAATTATTTAGGAGAAAAATGCCATGTCAGAAACCGTAAAAATCAGAAATGTCGTATTCGGAGAAGGAATCCCGAAAATCTGTATCCCGCTTACGGATACAAACTTTGAAGAACTGAAAGAATCCGTTGAAAAAATGAAAAGCGCTCCCTTTGACCTCGTTGAATGGCGTGCCGATTTTTATAAAGATATTGAAGATTATGAATTCCGATTTCAGGCCATGACATATCTCCGGGAACAGTTAGGCGAAGCTCCGATTCTCTTTACCATCAGAACAAGTGTGGAAGGAGGCAGGCTGGAGATTTCCACCGAGGATTACATAAGCGTTCTCACCTCAGCAAGCCGCAGCGGCCTTGTGGATTTGATCGACGTGGAACTGTCCAGAGGCGACGATACGATGGCCGTCATCCGGGATGCCGCCCATGAATCCGGGGCAAGGATTGTAGGCTCCCTCCATGACTTCTCTTCCACGCCTTCCAAAGACAGGATTGTTCACCATCTCTGCCAGATGCAGCAGCTTGGCGCGGACATTGTTAAATTTGCAGTTACGCCGCAGAGCGCAAGGGATGTCCTGACTCTGCTCGACGCCACCCTGACCATGCACGAAGAGCACAAGGAGACTCCGGTTGTCACCATGTCCATGGGCGGACAGGGCGCGGTAAGCCGTGTGTGCGGCAGCGTCTTCGGCTCCTGCATTACCTTCGGAACCGCCGGTAAATCATCGGCTCCGGGGCAGCTTCCGGCCGACCTTCTCTCCACCTTCATCCATCATATGTAGGCAGGCCCGAGAACGGCTTCCCGGTCAGCAGTCAAAGTCGGGAATAAAGTATGTATAC
>CATWBR010000025.1 GCA_958349075.1 uncultured Clostridium sp. | reverse complement strand
AATATAATGAGTGGGTTTCTAAACGGATGGATGAACAAGGTGCCGGGAAGTACGGCAAATACGGCAGTTTAACATGGAGAGGGGGAGGCAGATGGCTGTTTCGGAAAAACGCAGAAGACATATAGAATTTAAGGGGCAGACCTATATGTGGTATGTCTGTGAAGATGACGATTATTGCGGCAGGGAGATGCTGCATATTATTTCATGGGATAAATGCCTGATATTGACCTTTCCTTTGCAGAACCCGGTCTCTTATATTATCAGCCAGGGAAGAATGTTTCAGGGGCAGAGAAACGAAAAGGGCTGTTTTAGACGATATCTGACGCCGAAATGGGACGACAGGGCGGTAACGCCGGGATTGGTGGCACGAATTATTGAGTGGGCCACAGAGGGGGAATCTGCAGAGGAGGTCACATGGTCCCGGGAACAGTTCATGTTTTAAGAAAATGTAATGAGGCGGGCGAGGGAGGAGCCGGAAAATGGGAAGCGATTTAAGGGAAATCCCAGGAGTGGGAGAACGTATTGAACAGCATCTGTTGAATATTGGAATTAATAAGGTGAGTGATTTGGTAGGAAAGGATCCGGAGGAACTGTACCGCCTTGACTGCATTAAGAAGGGATTTCAGGAGGACAGATGCCAGCTTTATGTCTTCAGGCTTGCTGTTTACTATGCGGAGAATGAGGTGCGCGAGCCGGAGAAATTGAAGTGGTGGTATTGGAAGGATAAAGAGTATCCGGAAAGGAAAAAGGGGGAGAGGTGATGGAGACGGCAGGTGTAAAAGAACTGGTGGCGTCCCACTACGCCGCAGTGCACAACTTCGATTCCGCTGCGCTGCATCTCAGTCGCGGGCATTCGCCCTATGAAAAAGCAGCCAAGTACATCCTCTTATGTGAGCAAGCTCCCAACGAGGATGCACTTGGCTGCTTTTTCGCACTGCTCAGAGCGGGCGCGAAAATTTCTCTTGCCGAATGGGGGTTTTTAATGTAGAATAGATAAGAGTAGTTTAAAGGACGTGGATAAAATCATGGGCGATATTAGTAATACACAATTTTTTAAGGCAGTACAGGAAGAGAAGAAGCTGGAAGTTAGCCAGGTTCTGGAGCAGGTTTATGTTGCTTTGACTGAAAAGGGGTACAACCCTATTAATCAGATGGTCGGATATATTATGTCTGGAGATCCGACTTATATTACCAGCCATAAGAGTGCCAGGAGCCTGATTATGAAGGTTGAGCGTGATGAGATTCTGGAAGAACTGATGAAGGTTTACGTGGAGACAAAACTTAAATAGTACGGGCTGGACCCGGGGATTGGTTTTGTGGGACGGCTTTTAGCCGTTTTCGTGCTTCATGGAACGCGTTATTGACGGGTAAGGGAAAGTTCGCGCAGCGTGCTTTTCGTTACTGTTCCCGGTGGGACTTTCATTTCGGCGGGAGGCGCAGGATAACGGTTTTCTTTTGTTCTATATGATTCCGGAATAGATAACAGCGTAAGATAGGAAAGGCAGGACAGTTGGCGGGATGCCAGCTTGTTTTGTTATGGGTAAAACAGTTTATGAGAGTGATGGGACTTGATTTTGGGTCCAAGACGACGGGAGTGGCAGTCAGCGATCTGCTGGGTTTCACGGCCCAGGGCGTTGAAACGATCACCCGCAAGGACGAGAATAAACTGCGCCAGACGTGTGCGCGGATTGAAGAATTGATCGGGGAATACCAGATTGAAACGATAGTTTTAGGGTATCCTAAGAATATGAATAATACATCGGGAGAACGTGTGGAGAAGACTCTTGCCTTTAAAGAGATGCTGGAGCGCCGCACCGGTCTGCCTGTGATTTTATGGGACGAGCGTTTGACTACGACTGCTGCAGAGCAGATTTTAATAGAAAGCGGAGTGCGCCGCGAGAACAGGAAAGCAGTGATTGATAAAGTTGCGGCTTCCCTTATTTTGCAGGGCTATCTGGATTCACTGGCTATCAGTAAGGAAAATATGGCAAATACACAGCCGATGGAACAGTCGGAGAAATAGTGCGGCAGAAGCCGGCGGTGAGCCGGGACAGTTCTGCGGGCAGGAAAGGAAAATCAGAATGGATACATTTGACAAAATTATGGAAGACAGCGGCGATATGATTACGCTTCAGACTGAGGATGGAGAATCAATCAGTTTTTATGTACTGGAAGAGACTAAGATGAATGGGGAGACCTATCTTTTAGTAACCGATTCAAAAGAGGAAGATGGCGACTGCTATCTTTTAAGAGATAAATCAAAACCGGAAGACCCGGAAGCATCTTATGAATTTGTGGACGATGACGGAGAACTCGATTACATGTCCAAAATTTTCGAGGAGCTTATGAGCGACCTGGGAGTAGAGATAGAAAAATAATAGAAAAAGAAAATAAAAGACACACGGAGGTGCATTCTTTGAAACAGGATATTAAACAAAATAAGGTAAAGATCATTCCGCTCGGAGGACTGGAACAGATCGGCATGAACATGACTGCCTTTGAATATGAAGACAGTATTATTGTCGTGGACTGCGGTCTGGCATTCCCGAGCGACGACATGCTGGGAATCGATTTGGTTATCCCGGATGTGACATATTTAAAGAACAATATCAGCAAGGTAAAAGGCTTTGTTATCACACACGGCCATGAGGATCATATCGGCGCGTTGCCGTACGTACTGAAAGACGTACCGGCTCCCGTATATGGTACAAAGCTGACAATCGGACTGATTGACAATAAATTAAAAGAACACAATATGACGAAATCCATCAAACGCAAGGTGGTAAAACATGGCCAGTCCATTAATCTGGGCTGCTTCAGGATAGAGTTCGTAAAGACAAACCACAGCATCGCAGATGCATCGGCTCTTGCAATCTTCACGCCGGCCGGAATTATTCTTCACACGGGTGACTTTAAGATCGACTACACTCCTGTATTCGGCGAGCCGGCCGACCTGCAGCGTTTTGCAGAGCTTGGCAAGAAGGGCGTTCTGGCTCTTATGTGCGACAGTACCAATGCCATCAGACCGGGATTTACCATGTCTGAGAGAACGGTTGGAAAAACGTTTGATTCTATTTTTGCCGAACATAAGAACAACAGGATTCTCGTTGCGACCTTTGCGTCCAATGTAGACCGCGTTCAGCAGATTATCAATTCGGCATATAAGTATGGAAGAAAAGTAGTGGTGGAAGGCCGAAGCATGGTTAATGTAATCGGCACGGCCAGCGAACTGGGATATATCAATATTCCGGAGGGAACGCTGATCGACATCGAACACCTGAAGAATTACAAGAAAGAGGATACGGTCCTGATCACAACGGGAAGCCAGGGAGAATCCATGGCCGCCCTTTCCAGAATGGCCGCAAGTCTTCATAAAAAAGTATCCATTATGCCGGGAGATGTGGTAATATTAAGTTCTACACCAATCCCAGGCAATGAAAAGGCGGTTTCCAAGGTAATCAACGAGCTTTCCATGAAGGGAGCCGAGGTTATTTTCCAGGATACCCATGTTTCCGGACATGCCTGTCAGGAAGAAATCAAACTGATGTATTCCCTGATCCGCCCGAAATACGCAATTCCTGTGCACGGTGAATACCGTCACCTGATGGCCCAGAAGGGCCTGGCGGAGTCCATGGGCATCCCGAAGGAGAATATCATTATCATGTCGTCCGGCGATGTGGTGGAGATCGGAGACGAGGGCTATAAGATCGAGGATCACGTTCAGGCGGGAGGAATTCTCGTTGACGGACTCGGTATCGGCGATGTGGGCAACATTGTCCTTCGCGACCGCCAGAATCTTGCACAGAACGGTATTATTATCGTCGTACTGACACTTGAAAAATACAGCAACCAGCTTATGGCCGGACCTGACATTGTCTCAAGAGGTTTTGTCTACGTCAGAGAATCCGAGGATCTGATGGATGAGGCTCAGAAGATCGTGGATGCGGCGGTACAGGACTGCCTGAAACGTCACGTGAGCGACTGGGGTAAGATTAAGAATATTATCAGAGACAGCTTAAGCGACTTCCTTTGGAAGAAGATGAAGAGAAATCCGATGATTCTTCCGATTATCATGGAAGTATAAAACCGGTAGAGGACAGAAGCGCCGGACTCCGGCCTGTAATGCAGGACAGAGTCCGGTAAACAGACAGGATTACCATGCACAGGTAGTGTTCCGCGAGGTGTTTTTGTGGGTGAAGCGCAGCGTAAGCCACAGAAAACCCGAGAGTAACGGCGCGAAATGGTGTTTTGCACCATTTCTGTGCATCGTGAAACGTGTTACTGTTTACAGCCCTGCCGTTTTGAGGCAGGGCTGTGAACAGTAAAAAGACAGGAGTGACTGCGTATGAGCCGGACAACAAGAGAAATTAACAGGATAACCACCACAATTATCAGCATGTCAATCAGGCTGCTGTTTTATGCTCTTGTATTTTTCCTGCTTTATGAAGGCATCACCAGAGGGTACAGTATTGGGCATGAGATTTTTTCTCCCACGGCTGTGGCCGAAGCGCCCGGTAAAGACATGGAGATTACGGTAAAAAAGGGTGAGTCCGTGTCGGCGGTGGCCGGGAAACTGGAAAAAAGCGGACTGATTAAGAATAAGCTGATTTTTGTTATCCAGGCTAAATTTTATGATTACGAAGTATATCCGGGGACTTATACGCTCAATACGTCAATGACATCTAAAGATATGCTGAAACTGATCGATGAGAGTGGAATCGAGATCGAAAAAGCGAAAGCCAAAGAAAGCAGCGCCGAAAGCAGTACGGCCGCCGATACGAAAGCGGAGGGCAGCACGGCCGCTCAGAGTTCGGAAAGCAAAAATGCGGATAACGGCGTAAGCGCAGCGAATGAAAATGGTGGCAGCGGCGAGGTAAATAACGGCGGAGCGGCGGACAGCGGAGCAGGCGGAGATACCGGCAATGCAGGAGCCGGCAGCACGGACAACGGTCTTCCGTCCGGTGACGTAGCCGATGAAGATGGAGCTTATGAGGCATGGTAGTGAATGAGAGAATAACATCATATATCAATTCTCTGGATACGGGAAACGGCAGTCTCTGTGATGAAATAGAAGAGGAGGCTGTTTCTTCTTATGTCCCGATTATCAGAAAAGAGACATCGGCTCTTTTAAAGACCCTTGTGGCAATGAAGCAGCCGAAGGAAATTCTGGAGGTAGGTACTGCAGTGGGCTATTCCGCTCTGCTGATGAGCCGGGCAATGCCTGAAGACTGCCGCATTACGACAATTGAAAAATACGAAAAACGTATTCCTATAGCGAAAGACAATTTTAAAAGGGCAGGGGAAGAAGGGCGAATCACCTTATTGGAGGGTGATGCAGAAGAAATTCTGAGAGCGCTTTCCGGCCCTTATGATTTTATATTCATGGATGCAGCCAAAGGCCAGTATATGCACTGGCTGCCTGTTATCCTGAAACTGCTTCCCAGGGGAGGCGTCCTGGTATCCGACAATGTGCTCCAGGACGGCGATATTATCGAATCCCGGTATGCGGTGGAGCGCAGGAACAGGACCATCCATTCGAGGATGAGGGAATATTTGTATACGCTCACCCACATGGAAGAATTTGAGACATCGATTGTCCCGATAGGGGATGGAGTCACGATCAGTGTAAAGAAATGAGGACCTGAAATATGAGAAAACTGGAGCTTTTGATTCCGGCTGGAAGTCTGGATGGATTAAAGACTGCGGTGATTTACGGAGCCGATGCCGTTTATCTCGGCGGAGAGGCGTTCGGCCTGCGGGCCAAGGCCAAGAATTTTACCAATGAAGAGATTAAAGAGGGAATTGCCTTTGCACACGAAAGAGGTGTCAAAGTTTATATAACGGCCAACATTCTGGCGCACAATGAGGATCTGCCGGGAGTGGAGCGCTATTTTCAGGAGCTGAAGGAAATTAAGCCGGATGCGCTGATCATCTCGGATCCCGGAGTATTTGCCGTTGCAAAGAAAGTTTTGCCCGATATGGAGATTCATATCAGCACCCAGGCCAATAATACCAACTATGGAACCTACCTGTTCTGGTACGGGCTGGGGGCCAAGAGAGTCGTCACTGCCAGGGAACTGTCCCTGAAAGAGATACGGGAAATCAGGGATAAGATTCCGGAGGACATGGAGATAGAAAGCTTCATGCATGGGGCAATGTGTATTTCTTACTCGGGACGCTGCCTGCTGAGCAATTATTTTGTAGGCAGGGACGCCAATCAGGGCGCCTGTACCCATCCGTGCCGCTGGAAGTATTCGGTGGTGGAGGAGACGAGGCCGGGAGAATACATGCCTGTATACGAAAATGAGCGTGGAACCTATATCTTCAATTCCAAGGATCTGTGCATGATCGAGCACATCCCGGAGATGATCGAGGCGGGAATCGACAGCTTTAAAATAGAAGGCAGGATGAAAACAGCCCTCTATGTAGCTACCGTAGCCAGAACCTACCGGAAAGCGATTGATGATTACCTGAAGAACCCGGAGCTTTACAGGGAGAATATGGAGTGGTATAAAGCGGAAATCGGAAAATGCACATACAGGGAATTTACAACGGGATTTTATTTCCACAAGCCGGATGCCGCCACACAGATTTACGACAGCAACACTTATGTAAAGAATTATACGTATCTCGGCACAGTGGAGGAAGTCAGGGCGGACGGCCTGATCCGAATCGAACAGAAAAACAAGTTTTCTGTGGGCGAGACGGTGGAGATTATGAAACCGGACGGCAGAAACCTGGAAGTGCAGGTTGCGGCCATTTACGATGAGGAAGGAAATCAGGTGGAGAGTGCGCCCCATCCGAAACAGATCCTGTATGTGGATCTGGGAGGAAATGCGGAGTACTATGATATTATCCGCAGAAGCGAGATGTAACTCTTACGGATACTGTTTACATTGGAGATTTACCCTACAAAGGAGGAAAACAATGACCTGGATCTTGGAAGGCGCTGCCGTTTTATGTCTGCTTTATTATGGGATTATCGCACTGTATTCTGGGCTGTCTACTTCGTTTGCACTGTTCTGGCCGTCGATGGCCGTTGTCTTTACGCTGCTTGCGGCAGGGCTTCATTACTATAATAAGCATCCTCAGTCGGTTCCTCACTGGCTGCCGGTGTCGGTTGCCACGTTTTGTACGGCATGCGCCGTTATCTTTGTGGCCGTGGAGCTGATGATTGGATGGAGCGCCATCGCGTCCAGCCGCCGGGCCGCCGAATACGTGATTGTGCTTGGGGCTAAGGTGAGGGGCAGCGAAGTGAGCAATTCCCTGAAGAAAAGGCTGGACAGAGCGCTTGATTATGCGGAGAATAATCCGAATACCGTGCTGGTGCTTTCGGGCGGGCAGGGAACGGGCGAAGACATCAGTGAGGCCAGAGCCATGTATGATTATCTTCAGTACAATGGCATTCCCGAATCCCAGCTCCTGCTGGAAGAACAGTCGGTCAACACAGTGCAGAACATTGTTTACAGTAAAAAGGTAATTGATTACCAGGAAAAATATAAGGCCATGGCGGCGAAGGAAAGCCTGATGGACAGCTACAGGGAGAGATCCGACTCCGTAAAGATAGCGGTTCTGACCAGCAATTACCATGTTTTCAGGGCCAAATCCATCGCGAAAAAACAGGGAATTTACAATATTTCAGGGATTGCTGCTCCGGGAGATCCTGTTTTGGCTGTACATATGTGGGTAAGAGAAGGATTTGCTGTACTGAAAGACAAATTTATGGGTAAAATGTAAGAAAGGAATGTATTGCCGTTCACAGACTGAGAAATAGCAAATAACGCCGCAGACAGCGATACTAACAATCAGGAAAAGGATGATGAGAATGACAGTGAAGGATTTAAATGCATATCAGGTAGTAAGAGAAACGTATGTAAAAGAATTAAATTCGGAAGGGATGATCCTGGAGCACAAGAAAACCGGCGCCAGGATTTTCCTGCTTTCTAATGAGGACGAAAATAAGGTATTTACCATTGGTTTCAGGACACCTCCGTCCGACAGCACGGGAGTTCCCCACATTCTGGAGCACAGCGTGCTCTGCGGATCGGAAAAATTTCCGGTGAAGGATCCGTTTGTAGAACTGGTAAAGGGTTCCCTCAACACATTCTTAAATGCCATGACATATCCGGATAAAACGGTTTACCCGGTAGCAAGCTGCAATGACAAGGATTTCCAGAACCTGATGGATGTCTATATGGACGCCGTGCTTCATCCGAATATTTACAATGAGGAGAAGATCTTCATGCAGGAAGGATGGCACTATGAGATGGAATCCGAGGATGGTCCTGTTACCTACAACGGAGTCGTTTACAATGAGATGAAGGGGGCCTTTTCATCACCGGAGAGCGTACTGGACCGGTACACGCGAAATGTGCTGTTCCCCGACACCTGCTACAGCAATGAGTCGGGAGGCGCTCCGGATGTGATTCCGTCCCTGACCTATAAAGAATTCCTGGAATTCCACAGCAAATATTACCATCCGTCCAACAGCTTTATCTATCTTTACGGCGATATGGATATGGCGGAGAAGCTTGACTGGCTGGACAGGGAATATCTGAGCCGCTACGACAGGCAGCCGGTAGATTCCGGTATTCATATGCAGAAAGCATTTGATAAGCCGGAAGAACGCGAAATCTTTTATTCCATTACGGATTCCGAGCCGGAGGAACAGGCCACATACCTTTCTGTCAACACCGTTGTGGGAGACGATCTCAATCCCATCCACTATATGGCGTTCCAGATTCTGGAGTATACGTTAATCGATGCGCCGGGAGCTCCTTTAAAAGAGGAACTTGTAAAGGCGGGAATCGGTCAGGATATCCTGGGCGGTTACGAGAACGGTATTTTGCAGCCCTATTTTTCCGTGATAGCCAAGGATGCCGACAAGGAACAATTGGGAGAATTCCTGGCAGTAGTCAAGGGCACGCTGCGTAAACTGGCGGATCAGGGAATTAATAAGAAGAGCCTTCTGGCCGGCATCAACTACTATGAGTTCCGCTACAGGGAAGCTGACTTCGGTTCGGCGCCCAAGGGACTGATGTATGGCCTTCAGAGTATGGACAGTTGGCTTTACGACGGCGATCCGCTTATGCACCTGGAATATGAAAAGACATTTGAATTCCTGAAGAAAGCAGTGGATGAGGGATATTTTGAGAACCTGATCCGAACCTGTCTTCTGGATAATCCGTTTGAAGCCGTCATCACGGTCAGCCCGAAGCGGAATCTGACGGCCATCGAGGATGAAAATTTACGGGCAAAGCTGGCTGAATATAAGAAGAGCCTTACGGATAGTGAAATAAAGGTCCTGGTGGAAAAGACAAAAGAACTGAAAACTTATCAGGATACCCCGTCGCCCAGAGAGGATCTGGAGAAGATTCCTCTGCTCAAACGTGAAGATATAGAAGAGAAACCGGAGAAATTATGCCTGGAAGTGAAGGAGATGGGCGGTACGACCGTGCTCTGCCACAACATGTTTACCTCCGGAATCGGATATCTGAAGGTTATGTTCGACACGAACCGCGTGCCGTCGGAGGATCTGCCCTATGTCGGCCTTTTGAAAGCCGTTCTGGGATATGTGAACACAAAAGAGCACAGTTACAGTGATCTGGCCAATGAAATCAATTTAAACAGCGGCGGAATCAGTCTGAGCGTGACCTCCTTTCCTAATTTATCGGATCCAGGAAAGTTCACGGGAGCGTTTACGGCCAGTGCGCGCGTGCTCTATGATAAGCTCGATTTTGGTTTTACCATGATCGGCGAGATGCTTATGGATTCCATTCTGGATGACGGCAAACGTCTCGGTGAAATAGTTGGGGAAATGAAGTCCAGAAGCCAGGCGAAGTTGAATGCAGCCGCCCATTCCGCGGCGGTGGCAAGAGCTACTTCCTATTTTTCGGCCACCTCTGCTTTCAATGATGTGACGGGCGGAATTGCCTATTATCAGTTCCTTGAAGATATGGCGAAGAATTACGACGCGAAAAAAGAGATTCTGATGCAGAAGTTAAAAGAGACGGCGGCACGTCTTTTCACGGCCGATAATATGACGGTGAGCTACACGGCGGACGACGAGGGATTCAAATATCTGGAACCGGCCATGAAGCTTTTGAAAGATAAACTTCCGGAAAGCGGCGGTCCGGCGTATCCGTTCGTGTGGGAAAAGGGTAACAGGAACGAAGGTTTCATGACCTCCTCACAGGTGAACTACGTGGCACGCTGCGGCACCTTCTCCGGCAGCGGTTATTCCTATACGGGAGCGCTGCGCGTACTGAAACCAATCCTGGGTTACGACTATCTCTGGCTGAATATCCGCGTGAAGGGCGGAGCTTACGGTGTTATGAACAGCGCAGGACGGTCCGGCGAGGGATATTTTGTATCCTACCGCGATCCGAACCTGAAAGAGACGGATCAGGTCTTTGAGGGCGTGGCCGATTATCTGGAGCAGTTTGATGCGGACGAAAGGGATATGACAAAATACGTGATCGGCACCATCAGCGATCTGGACACACCGCTCTTACCTCCGTATAAAGGAGCAAAAGCAGTTTCAGCCTGGTATTCGGGCGTGACCGATGAGATGCTCGCGGAGGAGAGAAGACAGATACTGACCGCGAAACCGGAGGATATCCGTGCTCTGGCAGGCATTATCAGGGCCGTCTTAGACACAGGAAGCTTCTGTGTGGTGGGCAATGCCGAGAAGATTAAAGAAAATAAAGAGCTGTTTGGCAGCATAAAGAACCTGTTTAACTAAACGGGTAAAGATTGAAACAACGAATATAACTGTTCAGAAGGCAGTATTGCGCGAAGCGGTAACGATGAAAATACTGAATAGTAACCAACGAATGAAAAATAAAGGTAACGGTTCAGGCGTTTACAGCCTGAACCGTTATGGATGAAGGAGCATGAATGCAGGATAATTTAAAATCAGGATTTGTAACTTTAATAGGACGGCCGAATGTGGGAAAATCCACACTCATGAATCATCTGATCGGACAGAAGATCGCGATTACGTCCGATAAGCCGCAGACGACCAGGAACAGGATCCAGACTGTGTATACGGACGAGAGGGGACAGATTATTTTCCTCGACACCCCGGGAATCCACAAAGCCAAGAATAAGCTGGGGGAATATATGGTCAGCGTGGCGGAGCATACGCTGAAGGAAGTCGATGTGATTCTGTGGCTGGTGGAGCCGAGCACCTTTATCGGAGCGGGAGAGCGTCATATTGCAGAACAGCTTAATAAGGTAAAGACACCGGTCATGCTGGTCATCAATAAGATCGACACGGTAAAGAAAGAGGAGATACTTACCTTTATCGCCGCCTATAAAGACATCTGCAAATTTGCCGAGATTATCCCGGTGTCGGCGTTAAAGGAAATCAATATCGAGGATGTGAAAGACTGCATTTTCAAATATCTGCCCTGCGGTCCGCAGTTCTACGACGAGGATACGGTGACGGACCAGCCCATGCGCCAGATTGCCGCCGAGCTTATCAGGGAGAAAGCCCTGAGAATGCTGGACGACGAGATTCCCCACGGCATTGCCGTTGTTATCGACCAGATGAAGGAACGTCCGAACGGACTCATTGATATCGACGCAACAATCGTCTGCGAACGCGAGTCCCACAAGGGAATCATCATTGGAAAGAACGGCGGGAAGTTAAAGAAGATCGGGACGTCGGCCAGGACGGAGATCCAGAACCTGATGGATACCCAGGTAAACTTAAAACTCTGGGTCAAGGTCAGAAAAGAGTGGCGTGACAGTGATCTTTATATGAAGAACTACGGTTATAACCCGAAGGATATCTAAAAACTGCAAATATAAAACATCAAAAGAGAGGACACGGCTTCCCTGCATTGGGCAACCGTGTCCCGGAAATGTCAGGAGGCGGAAGTTTTGAGAGAACTGGTTAAAACCACGGGCATGGTACTCAGTGCATTTCCGGTAGGGGAATACGATAAACGTCTTGTCATCCTGACAAAAGAGCGGGGAAAAATCACTGCCTTTGCAAGGGGGGCAAAACGGCCGGGAAGCCTGCTTCGGGCGTCCAGCCGCCCTTTTGCATTCGGTGTATTTTCCCTGTCGGAGGGGCGGGATGCATACAATCTTTACGGCGCCGAGATAGAAAATTATTTCGAGGGCCTTGAAAAGGATATGGAATGCGCCTGCTACGCCTCCTATTTTGTAGAGTTTGCCGACTATTATGAGAGAGAAGGAATTGAGGGGACGCAGATGCTTAAACTTCTCTACCAGTCCTTCAGGGCCCTCTTGAAACCTGCAATCCCAAACAGGCTGGTACAGCGGATTTTTGAGCTTAAGGCCATGTCCATAAACGGAGAATACACGGAGCGTCCGGGAAGGAATGTCAGTGAGTCTGCCGTGTATGCCTGGGAGTTTACCGTATTTTCACCGGTGGAAAAACTGTATACGTTTCTGCTTACCGATGAGGTGTTTGAGGAGTTCAGGCGCTGCGTCGAAGATAATAAAAAGCACTACATAGACAAAAAATTTCATTCCCTGGAGATCCTGGAAGCGATTGTGTGAATCCACGTAAAGAAAAACCGGGGCACCTATTGAAAATAAAGGAAAAAGAAGGTATACTATAAAAACTTGATGCAAAATTGAAAGGGAGGATGAGTGATGAAAAAGTCAGGACTGCTTCTGGCAGTTGCTGCTGTAGCCGTAATGCTGATGACAGGCTGCGGTTCCAGGCAGAAAAGTACATTCTCTCCGTCTGTAAGCTGTGTATATGTGACGCAGGATGGCGCTGTTTCCAGTGCACTGGTCCAGGAATATGAAGGAGATGCTGTCGACGGCAAAGATTTACAGCAATATCTGGAAGCCGCTGTGATCCGGTTCAATCAGGAGAACGGGGCCGAGGGGCTGGCGGAGAACAAGATGGGAGGCAGTAAGCTTCCGGTATCGTTACAGAGTTCCACCGCCGACAAAGGCGTGCTGAAGGCCATATTCGACTATGCGTCCCTGGAGGATCTGATTCATTTCCGCCAGACAAATGACAACGAGGATATGAGCAATTCGGTCACAGCCCTTGAGGTAAAGAAAACTGCCGACGCCGATACGGCGGGCTGGTTCGCCGACATGAAGTTTGTGAAAGCGGACGGAAAAGAGGCTTCGCCGGAGGAAGTAAAGTCGGATGCCGAGGCGTCTGCCGCCATGATAGAAGGCGGAGGCAATATTATGTTTTCCGGCAAAATCCTTTACATGACGGAAGGTACAGAAAAGAAAGATGAATACACGGTAACAATACCGGAGGGCGGCAAAGCCCTGGTTGTGTTCAAATAGATAGGAGGATAAATTAAAGATGGAAAAGACAATGGAAAAGATTGTAGCCCTTGCCAAATCAAGAGGTTTTGTATACCCTGGTTCTGAGATTTACGGCGGACTTGCCAATACATGGGACTATGGAAACCTCGGCGTGGAGCTGAAGAACAATGTAAAGAAAGCATGGTGGCAGAAATTCGTCCAGGAGAGCCCGTACAACGTAGGCGTTGACTGCGCGATTTTAATGAACTCCCAGACATGGGTAGCTTCCGGCCATCTCGGCGGATTTTCCGATCCTCTTATGGACTGCAAGGCATGTAAAGAGCGTTTCCGTGCCGACAAGCTGATTGAGGACTACATGGATGAAAAGGGAATCAAAATCGAGGGTTCCGTTGACGCCTGGTCCCAGGAAGAGATGAAAAAGTACATTGACGACAACAACATCTGCTGCCCAAGCTGCGGCAAGCATGATTTCACCGATATCCGCCAGTTCAACCTGATGTTCAAGACATTCCAGGGTGTAACGGAGGATGCCAAGAATACCGTATATTTAAGGCCTGAGACTGCTCAGGGTATCTTCGTTAACTTCAAGAACGTACAGAGAACTTCCAGAAAGAAAATTCCGTTCGGAATTGCCCAGGTTGGAAAATCCTTCCGTAATGAGATTACACCTGGAAACTTCACATTCCGTACAAGAGAGTTTGAGCAGATGGAGCTTGAGTTCTTCTGCGAGCCGGATACCGACCTGGAGTGGTTCGCATACTGGAAAGATTACTGCATCAACTGGCTGAAAGCTTTAGGCATCAAAGACGACGAGATGCGTGCAAGAGATCATGAGAAGGAAGAGCTGAGCTTCTACAGCAAGGCCACAACGGATCTGGAATTCCTGTTCCCATTCGGCTGGGGCGAACTCTGGGGGATTGCAGACAGAACCGATTATGACCTGACACAGCATCAGAACACATCCGGACAGGATATGGCATACTTTGACGATGAGAAGAAGACAAAATATATTCCTTACGTAGTTGAGCCGTCACTGGGCGCTGACCGTGTGACACTGGCATTCCTCTGCGCGGCATACGACGAGGAGGAGATTGGGGAAGGCGATGTCAGAACCGTCCTTCATTTCCATCCGGCGCTTGCACCTGTAAAAGTAGGCGTGCTTCCTCTGTCCAAGAAGCTGAACGAGGGTGCGGAGAAGGTTTACACCGAGCTTTGCAAATACTACAACTGTGAGTTTGACGACAGAGGCAACATCGGAAAACGTTACAGAAGACAGGATGAGATCGGTACTCCGTTCTGCATCACCTATGACTTTGACTCCGAGACAGACAACGCTGTAACGGTAAGAGACCGTGATACGATGGAGCAGGTGCGTGTTCCGATTGCAGAACTGAAGGAATATTTTGAGGATAAATTCAGATTCTAAAACAATGACATAAGACAGCTCAGGGCCGGAATCGTAGATGATTCCGGCCCTGCTTACTATACGGAGGAGAAGTGATGGCTAAACGAATCTGCCCGGGATGCAGAAAAATCTATCCGCAGAATGTTATTGTATGCCCGGAGTGCAAAAAACGGCTGGCTGATTTATAAAACGGTGTTATACCAGAGCCATCAGCCGCACCCACACACCGCTGGCCCCTTTGACTGCAGGAAAGGTTCCGATAGTGTTACAGCGCGTGCAGCCCAATTTTTCCAGGTTGCAGACGTTTTCCACGATAAAGGTGCCGTTTCCCATTAGAATTTTATGTACCTCCGTATCGCTGCCGTCCACACTGATACTTTCAAGGGCAATAAAGCGGCATTTTTTCGTCACCAGGTATTCTGCCGCCGACGGTGCAAGACGGATATATCCCCTGTTAATATAACCATCGCTGCCATCCGTCCATTTATCGGCATGGCCGGTGTGAAGCAGGACTGCATCCCCATCGGGGATGATGCCGTTCACCGCTTCCCACTGTCTCAGATCTTCCTTTGTGACGGCATAATCATACTCCGGCACGGAGAGGCTCACCACGGTGGCCGGGCCGATCAGAACGGCCGGGTTAACCGTTTCAATGCTTCCCCATTTACTGCACACATGGAAAGGGGAATCCATATGGGTGCCGGTGTGCGGGCAATAGCTGACGACTTCCAGGTTGTGAAGGGCTGCTCCGTCGCCTTCCCTGGAGAAGAAGTTTAATGTTGGGAGTGCAAGCGCCGGATCGCAGGGCATATCGGCCTCTGCCATATGGCTTAAATCTATCAGTTTGTTTCCTTTTAATTCGATCATGTTTCAATCCTCCATTATCTGAATACCCGGGTTCCTGCTGTTCATTCCATGCCCGGTAACATCTGAGCTTTTCCGTATAGTTAAACTTCTGCATTTTCCGTTTCCGGTTCATCAAATCCAAGAATCAGGCCAGCCGCAAAGCTTACACCCAGCGCGATCAATCCCGTGATGACGGCATGGACCAGGTTCATTGCGTTTTGCACATCCATGAAAATCAGGATGGAGGCGGCGGCAGGGGGCACGAAGGAGAATGCCCGGACCGTTACAAGACCGGCATACAGGCCTGCGGCGGCACTGCCGATTAGGGCGGCAATCATAGGACGTTTATAGCCAAAATTAGAGTAAGTGGACGGCTCGCTGGCGCCGCTGATTACGGCCGTGATTCCCATTCCGAAACACTGTTCCCTGCGTTTTTTGTCTTTTGCCCTGACGGCTGTGGCCAGACAGGCGCCTCCCTGGGATACATTTACGCAGAGCAGGGAAATAATACACAGTGCTTCATATCCGTTCAGCCCCACGGTAGAGATGGCGTCCAGGATGAAGGGCCACTGCATGCCGCACATATTTAAGAACGGGAACATGACTGCGAAACAGATTTCCGCAAGCACATGGTTAACCGACTGGATCCACATGACAAAGGCGCGGATAAGCTCGGCGATTCCGTTGCCGATCGGCCCGATCACCAGCACTGCGAGAAGCGAGGAGAGGAGCAGAACGAGCATTTGTCCAAAGAAATTAAACAGACTTTCCGGCAGCCGCTTTTCCACCGCCCGGTAGAGCAGTCCCATTACCCACACGAGAAGGATAATGGGCAGTACGCTGTAGCTGTATGTAACGTCCGAGACTGGAAGACCGAAAAAGGAGACGGCTCCGCCTGTAAAAAGACTGAGAAAATCCGGTGAAAACATGATTCCAACCGCGGCTACGGGAAGCAGGGCGGGAAGCTTGAAATACTTTGCTGCCGATACCGCCACCTCAAAGGGAAGAAAGTAGTAAGGGGCGTCGCCGATAGCGCTTAAGATTGTGTAGGTCTGGCTCCCGGAGGAGAGGACGCCGCAAAGCGTCAGGATAATAATCAGGACCTTGATCAGACCTCCTGCCATAATCAGAGGAATAACCGGGAGCATACATTCCTGTATTGCCTTCATGATTCCCTGCAGAATGCGCAGGCTTGTGTTTTTTTCTTGTACCTGAGTCATAATAAATTTTTCCTGTAACTATTCAGCTTCCTGATAGTTACCTTTTCCTTTCATTTTTTTATCCTCAGGTGATAACGCGTCAGCCAGGGCCCTTGGAGAAGCTTCACCACGAAAGATCATGTTCCAGATAATAATCTGCATTTTCCACCGTTATTGTATCGGTAGGTTCATAATAAAATTCGTCTAAGGTTTTTCCGTCCAGATAATCGCACAGGGATTCGATTCCGTCGAGAATCATTGACGGATGCTGCAGGACAGTTCCCTGGATGCCTCCCTTTGCCATGATTCTGAGCGTGCTTTCCTGGCCGTCGATGCCGACGACTGCGATCCGGCCGTCTGCCCCGGCCTCGCGGAGCGCCTGGTAACATCCTTCCGCCATATTATCGTTCTGGCAGATTACACCATCTATGTCATCGTAAATCAGGAGGCAGTCCTCCATCACGCTTTTCGCATTTTTTACGGTAAATTCGCCGTCATATTCACCGAGAACATGAATCCGGCGGTTTCCGGCAAGCACATCTGCAATGGCCTGGCCGCGGTCGATTGTACCCGAGGAATCCGGAATTCCGGTGAGCTGGATGACATTCCACGTCTCCTTATCGGGAAAGCGTTCCTCCAGTATCTGCAAAAACAGCAGGGCGGCTTCTTTTCCCATAGAATAGTGGTCGGCGCCCACAAAACTCACCACCTGAGCGGAGGAGGAACTGCGGACGCGGTTATCCACGGTGATAATGGGAACGCCTTTTGTATTAGCGTATTCGACGGAGGAAAGACAGCCTTCCATTGTGTTTGGAATAAGAACAATTCCGTCTACTCCACTGTCTGTCATGTTCAGGATATCCTGGTTCTGCTGTTTTTGGCTTCCATCCGCGTCGCAGAGGATAATTTCTGCCCGGAGTCCGCCTCCGGTTCCCGGATATGATTGTTCCACAAGCTCTTTCATGGCCTTTCTGTAAGCGAGCCGTGTGGTGGGCATGCTGACTCCGATTGTATAATGGTCTTTTTTAACAGCCGGCAGTTCCGGCTGTTCTTCTCCGGTCCGGCTGCACCCAGTGAGCATGAGAAGGGACAGGACTACCGGAATGAAGAATGGTTTATGAATAAAAAGCCTGGTTTTACCAAATTGTGAATTTGTCTTTTTCATTTTCATCTTTCCGTCATTTTCGACTAAATTTAT
>CATWBR010000024.1 GCA_958349075.1 uncultured Clostridium sp. | reverse complement strand
TGAAAGAGAGTTGTCGGGCGAATGTTTTTACTGTTTTCATGCTTTTGTTTTTTTACTGTTAGTATATGTAAAGAGAAGAGAGGGAGAGCGGATGGGAGAAGTTTTACTGACAGTTAATAATCTTAAAATGGTGTTTCAGAATAAGAAGTCATCATTTGCCGCAGTAGAAGGGCTTACCTTTTCGGTAGAGCGGGGAAAGACCCTTGGAATAGTCGGGGAAAGCGGAAGCGGAAAGACGATGGCTTCCCTCTCCGTATTGGGATTACTTCCAAACCAGGGGCGGGTGGCGGAAGGTGAAATTATATTTGACGGGAAAAACCTTCTGGAATTGAGCGAAAAAGAAATGCAGAATCTCAGGGGGAATGAGATGGCAATGATTTTTCAGGATCCCGTCATGTCGTTAGATCAGATTTACACGGTCGGCGACCAGATTATCGAGGCGATCCAGACACATAAAAAAATATCAAAAGACGAGGCAAAGAAGAGGGCGCTCGCTCTGCTGGAGGATGTGGGGATCCCCCATCCGGAGCGGGTATACCGTTCCTATCCGTTCGAACTGTCGGGCGGCATGTGCCAGAGGGTTATGATAGCAATTGCCCTTAGCTGCAATCCAAAACTGCTGTTTGCCGACGAACCTACGACGGCTCTCGATGTTACGGTACAGGCCCAGATTATGGAACTGCTAAAAAAAATTCAGAAGGAATACGATATGGGAACCGTTCTCATCACCCACGACCTCGGGGTAGTGGCCGATGTGGCGGACGATATTGTGGTTATGTACGCGGGAAAATCCATGGAGATTGCTCCTAAAGAGGTGATTTTCAATTCTCCCTGCCACCCGTACACCCATGGCCTGATCCGCTCGATTCCCCAGCTTGATATAAAGGAGGAGCGGCTCTACAGCATTCAGGGAACGGTGCCCGACATCAGGAATTTTCCTCCGGGATGCCGCTTCTGTACGCGGTGTCCTCTGGCGCTCGATGAGTGCAGGGAGAAAGAACCGCCGTTTGTAGAACTCAGTGAGAAGCATTTTGTCAGATGCCACAGGGCGGAGGAAATTGCGAAGGGAGGTCTGGCCCATGAGTGATGTGATTCTGAAAATTGACCACCTGAAAAAGTATTTTCCCGTTAAGGCCAAGATGTTCTCCGGGAGCAAAGGCACGGTTCATGCGGTGGATGATGTCTGTTTTGAAATAAAAAAGGGCGAGACATTCGGCCTGGTGGGAGAGTCGGGATGCGGAAAGAGCACACTGTCCAGGACGATTCTGAATCTGGTGCCCGCCGACGGGGGAACGATCACATTTAACGGAGAGGATATAACCAACTTAAAGGGCAGGAAGATGGAGAAGATACGGCGGAAAATGAGAATGATTTTCCAGAAGCCTTACGGTTCTTTAAATCCCAGGGAGAGAGTGAAGGACATAATAGGCGCGCCGCTGAAGATACATCATGCAGTACCGGACAGTGAGATTGAAAATGAGGTTCTCAGGCTGATGGACATGGTGGGGCTTAACAGGGAATGGCTGAACCGCTACCCCCATGAATTCTCAGGAGGACAGAGGCAGAGAATCGGGATTGCAAGGGCTCTGGCCGGTAATCCGGAACTGATTATCTGCGACGAACCGGTCTCTGCCCTGGATGTGTCAATCCAGTCGCAGGTTTTAAACCTTTTAAAGGATCTTCAGAAGGAATTTGGACTGACTTATCTGTTCATTTCACATAATTTATCCGTCGTAAAATTTATGGCGGACAGGATTGCCGTCATGTATCTGGGGGTGATTGTGGAACTGGCGGACAGCAATGAGATTTATGAAAATGCCGCCCATCCCTATACCAAAGCCCTGCTCTCGGCAATACCCGAAGCAAAAACAACCCGGAAGAAGGAAAGAATCATATTAAATGGGGACATTCCCAGTCCGGTGAACCCTCCGGAGGGCTGCCGGTTCTGTACACGATGTCCCTTTGTGGAGGAGCGGTGCAGGACAGAGCGGCCGGAGCTTGTGCAGATAAAGCCGGGGCATTACGCAGCCTGTTTCCTGGCCGGGAAAGGGGGCGGGGCTCATGTTTAAATTTATAGCAAAAAGGCTGGCCATATCGGCGCTTTTACTGTTCATCGTTACAACACTGGTGTTTGCATTTGTACATATGATGCCCGGCGATCC
The DNA here is from genome assembly GCA_958349075.1 of uncultured Clostridium sp. Classification (GTDB taxonomy): domain Bacteria; phylum Bacillota; class Clostridia; order Lachnospirales; family Lachnospiraceae; genus Otoolea. The sequence continues at coordinate 15,989 of CATWBR010000024.1, read as the reverse complement.
CGTTCTGACGATGCTGGGAGTGGACAGTAACCCCGATCCGGTAACCGTGGAAAAAATCCGTACGGAACTGGGGCTTGATCAGCCAATCCTGGTCCAGTACGCCAATTATTTAAAGGGCATTATCCACCTTGACCTGGGAAAATCATATTCCGAGAAAATCCCGGTCGTACAGGCTATCGCTTCACGTTTTCCCAGGACATTGGAACTGGCCTTTGTGTCACTTGTGCTGGCATGTCTGGTCGGAATTCCGTTCGGAATCATTGCTGCGGTGCGGAGGGGAAAGTTCTCGGATCTGGCGCTGACGACAATGGCATCGGTGGGTACGTCGATTCCGGTTTATGTTTTGGGATATCTGCTTGTGGTAATCTTCGCCCTGAATATTTTTAACCTTCCGATTGCGAAGCTGCCCGCCAGCGGATTTACCGCATTTTCGAAGAATCCCGGCCTGCATATACAAAAAATCATTCTCCCGGCCATTACGCTGGCCCTGGGAGTTGCGGCCTCCATTATGAGGACAACGCGTTCCTCTATGCTGGACGCAATGGCCGCCGAATCCGTCAGGCCGCTGCGCGCCAAGGGACTTTCAAGCGGGAAAGTAATCAGAAAACATGTAATCCGGAATGCAATGATTCCCGTCATCACGATTATCGGCCTCCAATTGGGAAACCTGATCGGCGGAACCGTGCTCTGTGAAACCGTGTTTAACTGGCCGGGAGTGGCGTCCCTTCTGGTAAAGGCCATCAACCACCGCGATTATCCCCTGATTCAGGGGTGTGTACTGCTGATCTCCGTGGTTTATATATTTACCAACATGATGGTTGACATAATATATGGGATTCTTGACCCAAGAGTCAGATAGGAGGGATACAATGCTTAAGAAATGTTTCAGCAATAAGAAGTTTGTTGTTGGCTTTATCATTCTGGTCCCTCTGATTATTGTCATGATATTCGGCAATTTCCTGATACCCAATGATCCCTATGCCCTGGATACGGCCAATATGCTTCAGAATTCATCGGTCAAATATCCGCTGGGGACCGACGAGTACGGCCGGTGTATCCTGACCCGTCTGATATTGGGAATCAGGCCGTCCATGATGGTGGCTCTCGGGGGAACGGCCATCGCATTTGCAGGAGGAACCGTCCTGGGTGTTGCAGCCGGTTACCTGGAGGGCAAAATCGGAACGGTCATTATGAGGGGAATCGACATCATTCTCTGTTTCCCGCCCATCCTGCTGGCCATGATTATCGCAGGCCTCTGGGGAGCCGGAGTCATCAATCTGATGCTGGTAATCGGAATCCTGTACATACCGCACTTTTCACGTATTGCCTATTCCTCCACGCTCCAGGTCAGAAAAATGGAGTATGTGGAGAGTGATTTATCCATCGGGGCCACGCCGGCGTCCATTATGAGAAAGGCGATTTTCCCAAATATCATATCGGTTCTGATCGTTCAGGTGAGCACAACGATCTCCAATGCGATTCTTTTGGAATCGGGACTCAGCTTCCTTGGACTGGGTGTTCTGCCGCCCACACCGTCCTGGGGCCAGATGATTGGTTCGGCAAGGGGGTACCTGAATGTCAATGTCATGTATCTGTTCTGGCCTGCACTCTGCCTGTGCCTGACAATCCTGGCGGTGAACCTGATGGGTGACGCCATAAGAGACATTCTGGATCCGAAGCTTAACAACAGTTTTTAATGGCTGGTACTGTGCAGTTCATGCAATGCAGTACCGGGTACCGTTAACTATAAAAAAGGAGGAAATTTCATGAAAAAAAGAGGTTTGAAAAAAGTTGCTCTGACATTGGCGGCAGCCCTGGCGGCATCCGCAATGCTGACGGCCTGCGGCAGTTCGCAGACGGGCGGGGACACAAAGCCTGAGACAAAGGAAGAAGGAGGTACGGCAACGGGAACCGAAGAGGCAGCAGGTACCGAAGCAGGTAACAAACGGGATATTTTAAATGTGGGAATCAGCGCCGAGCCGGCTACCCTGGATCCCCATCTCCAGTCGGGACAGGCGACAAGACTGATCAAACAGCAGATTTACCGCGGACTTATGACTTATACCGCAGATTCCGGCATTGCCGTGGATGTGGCGGACTCTTACACCGTATCGGATGACGGGCTGACCTATACCTTTGTGTTAAAGGATGCTACCTTCCACGACGGTTCACCGGTTACGGCGGAGGACGTGAAGTTTTCCGTTGAGCGTGTCATGGATGAATCCGTGGCAGCCACATTCGGAAGTGATTTCCGTTCGGTAGTGGATCATGTCAATGCACCGGATGAGAAGACGGTGGAGATTGTCCTGAAACAGCCATGCGCACCTTTCCTGGAGTACCTCTGCCTTCCTGAAGCAGCAGTGGTTTCAAAGGCATTCTGCGAGGCGAACAATAACGACTTAAGCACGGTTGCCATGGGATGCGGACCTTACACATTTGGAGGATGGGAGAACGGACTCTCCATCAGCGTCAGCGCATATGACGGCTGGTACGGAACTCCGGCACAGACTCCGAACATTGATTTCTTCTTCTACACAGACGAGACGACAAGGGCCAATGCGCTCCGCACGGGCGAAGTGGATATTATCGACTATGTTCCTTCCAAGGAAGTTATCGCATTTGAAAGCGCCGGTGACGCCAATGTGGATGTGTCGGTTGCACCGTTCATGTGCCTGCAGATCAACTGCACCGAGGGCAGCCCGCTGGCCGATCCGAAGGTGAGACAGGCCATTTCCTACGCAATTCAGAGAGATGACGTTATCAACGCGGCATTTATGGGACGCGGAGAGCCAATCTTTGGTTTCCCGACCATCGTGGGACAGAACGGATATGACGGAAAATACGACAACTATTTTTCATATGACATTGAAAAGGCAAAAGAACTTCTGGCGGAAGCAGGTTATCCGGACGGATTCTCCTGCAAGCTCTTATCCTCCTCCACCTACGCAATGCATGAGCAGACCGCAGTTTGCGTACAGTCCAGTCTTGCCGAAATCGGAATCAAGGTAGAGCTGGAGCTTCCGGACTGGGCAACGCGTATCGAGCGTTCCAACGTGGGCGACTACGACATGATGGTGTCGGGTACAACAGGAAATATCGTGGATATGGACTGGGCAACCAACTATTATGAAAGCGGCGATGTGCGCATGAACAGTTGTCCCGGATTTGCCGACGACAAGATCGATGAGCTTCTTCAGAAGGGCAGAACCACTTTGGACGAAAAAGAAAGAGCGGAAATCTACGATCAGTTCAGGGAGAGGGCTCTGGAACTTTCACCGTTCGTATTCATCAACTTCAGGGAGCAGGTATTCGCAACGGCTAAGAACGTTCACGGATTCCAGAACCTGGACGGCATTTTGACCTACCTTTCCGGACTTACATTACAGGATACCTATGTAGAAGAATAGGAAGACGGAGCCGGGAAAACGCGGGTAACGGCAAAACGGAATCAACAGATATAACAGATACAGGGTTTATCCGGGGCAGTAGAGAAACTGCCCCGGAGTAAAAGACATAATCATATTGGAATGATATATAATGACAGGCCAATTATGGTACAGATGACAGGAAATTGTGTGATGGCGGCACTGTGACGGCGCCACACGGGCAATGGGGCATGCGGAGGCAGAATAGATTGAGAGTAATAGGAATTGGCGACAATGTATGCGATAAATATGAACATTTAAAGACCATGTTTCCGGGAGGCCAGGCGCTGAATTTTTCCGTCTATGCCAAAATGCTGGGAGCGGATTCTTCCTATATGGGGGTATTCGGTACGGATGAAGTCGCCGCCCATGTAATAAGCACGCTGGATGAACTGGGAATCGAACATGGCAGGTGCAGGAAGTACGAAGGTGAAAACGGCTGTGCCAGAGTGACACTGGTGGACGGGGACCGGGTTTTTCTTGGAAGTAATAAAGGAGGGATTACGAAGGAACATCCTCTAGAACTCACGGAGGAGGACCTTAAATATATAAAGACATTTGCTCTGGTTCACACCAGCAATAACAGCTATATGGACAGCCAGCTGGAGAAAATCCATGCGGCCGGGGCTACCATTTCCTATGACTTTTCGGGTCAGTGGATTAACGGCGGCCTGGTATCAAAGGTGGCGCCCTATGCCTCTTACGTATTTCTATCCTGCGGTTCGGTGACGGAGGAAGAGGGCAGGCAGATTTGTCTTGATATGCATGGAAAAGGGTGCCGGTTTATCGTGGCGACAAGGGGCAGCAGGGGAGCCCTCGTTTACGACGGCAAAGAATTTTACAGCCAGCCGCCCCATTTGGTGGAGGCGGTAGACACACTGGGCGCAGGAGACTCTTTTGCAACGGCATTTCTGCTTTCAATGGTACAGGAGAAAGGCGGACAGAGCGAAGAGGCTGATACAGAGTTTTATCGTAAGAAGTTAAAGACGGCAATGGAAAACGGAGCAGCATTCGCAGCCAGGACCTGTCTGGTACGGGGAGCATTCGGGCACGGCAGGGCTTTTTGATATCTTAGGAAAGTGTTCTGTTATATCAAAAGCCCTCCGCGGGAACCTTCCTGTTACCCGGGAAATGCCTGCGCTTAATAGACGAAAATACGAGGTGAAAATATGAGCTATATGATTGGTGTAGACGTCGGCGGTACGTTTACAGACTTTTCAATATTCAACACAGAGACGGGGAAATTAAAACATTTCAAGCACAGTTCCACGCCGGATGATCCGTCGAGAGCGATTGTAAACGGTATCCTCCATGTGCTTTCAGAGGACTGCATCGGCCCGGAGCAGGTGAGCTACCTGGCTCACGGAACCACGGTTGCGACCAACGCCCTGATAGAAAAGAAAGGTGCGCGTCTGGGACTGATTACAACAAAAGGATTCCGCGATTTGATGGAAATCGGCTGGCAGAAACGGCCATCTCTCTATGATTTATCAAAACAGAAACCTCTAAGCCTGATTCCGGACGGCATGAAATGCGAGGTGGAGGAGCGCATATTATACGACGGCACGGTTAAAACCGCACTGAATGAAGACAGCGTCCGGGACGCGGTGCGTTATCTGAAGGAACAGGGCGCCCAGACCATTGCCGTATGCACCCTTTTCTCCTTTATCAACCCGGAGCATGAGGTAAGAATCAAAGAAATTATAGAGGAAGAGTATCCGGAGGCTTATGTCTCCACCTCCCATGAACTGGTTCCCGAATTCCGGGAGTATTCCAGGATGAGTACGACTGTGCTCAATGCCTATTTGGGGCCGGTTATGGAGAAATACGTACATAACTTTGAAAAATCCATTCTGGACTCCGGAATTACCGTGGCGCCTTATGTGACACAGTCCAACGGTTCCGTCATCTCCATTGCGGAGACGATCGACTGCCCAATCAAGACTGCCGTATCGGGACCCAGCGCCGGTGTCATCGGAGCCGTCTATATCGGAAAACAGTGCGGCATAGACAAGGTGATCACCTTTGATATGGGGGGCACCAGCATTGATGTCAGCCTGATTGAAAACGGAAAGGCGTCCCTGTCCAACGAGAGGCTCGTGGAGGGGTATCCGGCCAGAATACCCATGATAGATATTGTAACGGTAGGAGCAGGCGGTGGTTCCATCGCCCGGATTGATGCCGGAGGAGCCTTAAAGGTAGGACCCGACAGCGCGGGCGCGACTCCGGGACCTGCCTGCTATATGCGCGGCGGCACGGAAGCCTGCGTCACGGACGCCAACATCGTACTCGGCAAGCTGAACCAGTCAAAGATCCTGGGCGGCCGGATGGACGTGGATCTGGAACTGGCTAAAAAAGCCGTCAAAGAGAATATCTGTGACAAATCCACCCTGGATTTAAAGCAGGCGGCAGCGGGAATTATCTCGGTTGTAAACTCTAATATGACGCGCGCCATCCGTGTTGTGTCTGTGGAGCGCGGATATGATGCCCGTGAATTCACACTGATGGCCTTTGGCGGGGCAGGCCCGCTCCATGCGTGTGAGGTGGCGAGGGATATGGGAATCACTTCCGTGCTGCTTCCGCCGTCACCGGGAACGCTCTGCTCCCTGGGACTTCTGATGGCCGATACGAAATTTGATATCAGCCGTTCCAATGTCATGATTGTAGAGGAAGAAAACCTTGATAAAGTACAGAATATCTTTGATACTCTGACCGGGGAGGGCAATGAACTCCTTGATAAGGAGGGCGTTGCGGAGACAGACAGAAGTTTTACCTATCTGATCGAGTGCCGGTATGAGAGACAGAATTATGAGATTGGAATCGAGGTGGAGGGCCGTTTCACAAAAGAGGTAATGGAGGAGATGATTGAGAAATTCCATCAGGAACATAACCGCTCCTACGGTTACTTCAACAGGAATATGAAACTTCAGATGGTCAATTACCGCGTCAGCGCCATCGGCGACATTATTAAACCGGATCTTGTGGAAATGCCGGTGGATCCGAATGCGGAGCCGCCAAAGCCGTTTACCACCCGCGATGTCCTGTTCGACCGGGAGAAAGATTATATGACGACCAATATTTACAACAGAAATGACTTCAAACCGGGCTGTACGGTTATGGGACCGGCGATCATTGAACAGATGGACTCCACCTCCGTTATTCCGCCGAACTGGAAGGCGTACACGGACGGATACCAGAATATCATCGTGACTTACGAGGGAGGTGCAAAATAATGAAAAACCAGGTTGATGCAGTAACAGTGGAAATCGTGGGAAACCTTCTCTTATCCATCGCGGAAGAAATGGGAGTGGCGTTAATCAAGAGCGCCTACTCCACCAATATCAAGGAACGGCGGGACATTTCCACAGCGGTATTTGATCCGGAAGGAAATATGGTGGCACAGGCCGAGCACGTCGCCATGCACCTCGGCTCCCTGCTCGGAATTATTAAGGAAGTATATAAAAAACATGCCCCGGAGGATATAAGGCCCGGCGATATGTTTATGGGAAATGACCCGTATAACGGCGGCGGAACCCATCTGCCGGATATTACGGTAACACAGCCGGTGTTTGTCGGTGAAAAGCTGATTGGCTGGGTGGCAAACCTGGCCCACCACAGCGACGTGGGCGGCAAGGTAGCCGGTTCCACCTCGGGTGATGCGGTGAGTATTTTCCAGGAAGGGCTTAAAATCCCACTTGTCAGAGTGTGCAGGAATGATGAGGTCAATGACGATATCATCAGCTTTCTTATGGCTAACAGCCGTATTCCAGGTGAGCGTTACGGGGATCTCCAGGCGCAGATTGCTTCGAACCGTGTAGGGGCAAAACGTTTGACGGAGGCGTTTGACCGTTACGACGACCTGCTGGTGGACAGCATGCACGAGCTTCAGAACTATGCCGAGAGAAGGCTGCGGGCCGGTATCCGCGAGCTGCCGGACGGGGAATATGAATTTACCGACTATATGGACGATGCGGGAGTGGGCCATCCCGAGCCAATCAGGATTCAGGTCAAGGTTACCATCAAAGGGGATGATATGCATCTGGACTTTGCAGGAACCGATCCTCAGGTAAACGGACCTAACAATGTGACAAAGAACGGGCTTCTCGCCACAGTGTTCTACTCATTAAAAGCGCTGATCGATCCGGGAATTCCGTCCAATGCCGGAATATACAGGGCGTTCAGTGTGGAGGCGGAGCCGGGAACCATTATCAATGCGACGAACCCGGCGCCCGTGGGAGCACGTATCGATACGTGTATGCGTGTTGCGGACGTTATCTTCGGAGCTTTGGGACCGGCCGTGCCGGAGCGCGCCCTGGCGGGGTGCAACTCCTCCTGTACCTCTGCGATATTTAGCGGAACCGACCCGGAGGATCCGGACCATTTCTATGTATATCTGGAAACCATTGCGGGCGGCTCCGGAGCGCAGAAAGCCAGTGACGGCCTGAGCGGCGTCCAGGTACATATGACCAACACCTCAAACCTCCCGATTGAGGCCCTGGAAATGGAATTCCCGCTGCTGATTGTGCACAAGTACGGTCTGATTGAGAACAGCGGGGGAGCCGGGGAATACAGGGGCGGACTCGGAATTGAGCGTATTTTTGAGGCAATGTACGACGACATCAATTACACGGGACTGGGAGACAGACAGCTTTATAAACCCTGGGGACTCTACGGCGGCATGGAAGGGGCAGGCGGTGAATACTTCATCACCCGCACCGACGGCAAAGTAGAAAAACTGATTTCCAAATGCACCGACGTACCTCTGCATAAAGGTGATATTGTCACGGTACACACGCCGGGAGCGGGCGGCTACGGAGATCCGAAAAAGAGAAAACCGGAAGCAGTGCTGAGTGATGTAATTGAACATAAGGTTTCGGTTGATAAGGCCGAGGAGCTTTACGGAGTAAAAATTATAAAGCATGGCGGCAGCTACAGGCTGGCCTGACAGGAGGGATACAATGAGCGTTAAAGAAATTATCAGTGAGATTAAAGTGAAAATGGATGCGGCCGGCGGCCTGAAACATGTGTATTTTGTAGCCTGCGGAGGATCCAAGGCGGCGATATTCCCGGGACTTTACCTGCTTCAGAGCGAAGCAAAGACATTTGGTTCAACTACCTATACCAGCAATGAATTCGTGCATGTGACGCCGAAGGAGCTGGACAGCCGCTGTATCGCCGTAGTATGCTCCCTGAAAGCGACGCCTGAGACCGTTGAGGCCGTGAAAACCGCCAATGCGGCGGGCGCCGTGACCATTGCAATGACGGGGTCCATGGAAACCGGAATGGCACAGGTGGGACAGTATGTCGTGACGTATTCAAACGGAGACGACCAGGTATACAGCGATTCCAACCAGGCCAACGCCCTCAGAATCGGCTTCGAGATTTTGAACCAGTTTGAAGGTTACGAAAAGTATGATATGGCCATGGAAGCATACCGCTGCATCGATGAAATCGTCGCTGAGGGCAAAGAAAAGTGCCTGCCGGCGGCAAAGGAGTGGGCCGCAAAATATAAGGATGAGCCGGTATTCTATGTTCTGGCGTCGGGACCGAACTATGGGGTAGCCTACTCCATGTGCTGCTGTCACTTCATGGAAATGCAGTGGAAACACGGCGTATGCCTGCACACGGGCGAGTATTTCCACGGCCCGTTCGAGACGACGGATAAAAAACTCCCAATGGTACTTCTGATGAGCGAGGGCCGCACCCGCGCCCTCGATGAGAGATGCCTGACGTTCCTGAAACAGTATGCAGAAAACTATATTATCATTGACTTTAAGGAACTGAATGCGGGAAGGATTAACCCGGAAATTGCCGAATTCTTCAATCCGGTTGTGATGATTCCGGTAGAGCGCTACTATGTGGCACAGATGGCTGAGGCAAGGGAGCATTCCATGGACTACAGAAGATATATGTGGAAGGTGGAGTACTAAAGCGTGTCCGGTAACCTCAGGTGGTGTTACTGTTTGCGATGCACAGAAACGGCAAAAAATGCCGTTTCGCGCCGGACAAAATATTCTTTGCCTTTTAACAGAGGATAATATATAATGATCTATATGAGATGATCTGTCCGGATCATAATAAAAATCAAAGGAATGATACCGATGTTGGATGGGAAGGCAGTTACACCGTTATATGTTCAATTGATGACTGATGTTGAAGAAAAGATTTTGAAAGGCGTTTACCAGCCCGGGGAGCGGCTCCAGTCTGAGAGTGAGATGGCGAAAACCTTCGGTGTAAGCATAATTACCGTTAGAAACGCTGTCAGCGCCCTGGTCGAGAAAGGCCTGGTTGAGAAGAAACAGGGGAAAGGAACCTTTGTCTCCAAACCCAAGTTCACAAAGGACATTAAGAAGCTCCAGAGCTTTACCGAGATGTGTGAGCACATGGGCATGAAGTCCGGCGGAAGGATGCTTGAGAACAAACTGGTGGTGGCGGACGAAAAGACAAGAAAGCTTCTGGGTCTTGAGAAAGGAAGCCAGGTTGTCTATATTTCCCGGGTGCGATATGCCGACAATGAACCGGTTGCAATTGAAAACAATTATTATCCGCTTAAATACGCGTTCCTTCTGGGGGAAACCTTTGATGACAATTCACTGTTTGAATTCATGAAGAAAAAGGCAAAGGTGATGGTTGCCGTATCGGAAAAGTGGATCGAACTGTGCAGGGCTACTGCGAAGGAAGCGGAGCTGCTGAGGCTGACGAAGGGGACATCCCTGCTCTACATAAAAAGCGTTGCTTACACCCAGGAAAAAGAGCCGATTTATGTGGGTACCCAGATATTTAACGGGGACCGGTGTTCATTTTATGTATGCGAGTCAACCGGTATCTAAAACCGGAATATAATATGAGAATGAAAAGGGAATCCCTGATCGGTTTTGTCGTCGGCAGGGGTTTCCTATTTTCTGACAAATAAAACGCAGTATAGTAAAAATACAAAATTTTTATTGAAAGTTAGCCCGGAAAGTCCTATACTTATAGTATTGGAACAGAGGATTAAAATAATTGTCAGGAGGAAAAAGGATATGAAGAAATTGATGACGGCACTGGTTGCCGCTGTGATGACCGTGGCGATGACGGCCACTGCATTTGCTGCCGAGGATCCGGCCGCTCTGCTCGACAGGGTTACCCAGAAATCCAACGAGATGGATTCGATGGACTGCGATATGGGAATCCATGCCGTGCTGATTCTACCGGATCCTGAAACGAAAAAGGATTTAAGCGTGAATCTGGATATGCTGATGAAGATGAAGATGGATCAGGTTCAGTCGGGGAATCTCCGTTATAAAGCCGAGATGGCGATGGATTTCCTGGGACAGAGCGAATATGCCACCATTTTCTATAAGGACGGCTATTATTACATGGATTCCGACGGAGAGAAGATCAAGTACCCAATGGATCTGAACAGCATGATAGCGTCGGTAGAGCAGACTACGGCTGCCGCGGAACTCACTTCCTCTCTGATGAAGAGCCTTGCAGTCAGGGAAGAGGGAGAGAACAGAATCCTCTCCTATGTTGCAGACCCAGCCAAGATGAATGCATACGTAAATGAGGCTCTCAGTTCTCTCATGGGAGATATGGGCGTAACGATGACGGTCAGGGAAGTAAAGGGAGAATACGTTATCAATAAAGACGATTATTACACCAGCATGAATATGAACATGTCCATGGATATCTCCATGTATGGTGAGACGGTCAGAGTTATCATGCTGATCGAGGGGACCATCAACAATCCGGGACAGCCGGTTACGGTTGACCTTCCTTCCACAGACGGATATGTCGATCTTAATACATACTACAAATCACTGTATGGCGGCAGCGGAAGCGGATACGGTCCGGCATCGGAAATCTGGTAAATTATTTTAACACATCCGGATAACAGGATATAAAATTTGATTTCCAGTCATAATTAAATTATGCAATGGATGGCAGGTTCTTCGGAACCTGCTTTTCTCTTTTTTAATGCACTAAAGGAGATGCTGCAAAACCGGCTGACAATGGTTTTACAACATCTCCTATTTGTTCTTTGCACCCGCAGACAATGCAGGTCTATGAATTCCGTTCTGCGTCCTAATTTGACGTTTCATCCTCCACCATACGGTATCCGATACCAATCTCGGTAAATATGTACTGCGGTTCCGCAGGGTTCTGCTCCAATTTTCTTCTGATATGGGCCATATTAACACGGAGAATGCTGTTGTCATCATCAGCGTAAGGTCCCCATATATTAGAGATGATGGCGTCATACGTCATGACACGGCCTGAATTCTTGGCCAGCAGGGCGATAATCTTAAACTCGATCTGTGTCAGATGAATCTCCTTATCCCCCAGCGTTACCAGATGTTTCTCAAAATCAATCGTCAGGTCCTTAGCGTGGAACGGTCTCTTGTAGAGTGGAGAATCCGTATTCAGCCGGTTGCTGTGGCGGAGCGCGGTGCGGATTCTCGCCAGCAGCTCGGAGGTTCCGATTGGTTTTGTCAGATAATCGTCGGCTCCCAGATCCAGGGCCTTTACCTTCTCCTGCTCCTGGGTACGGGCGGAGATGACGATAATGGGAATACTGGCCCATGTACGCACCTGCTTGATAATCTCCATTCCGTCCATGTCCGGAAGACCCAGGTCGAGAAGAATGAGATCGGGGCACTGTGATGTGATGATAGGCAGCGCCTCCTTGCCCGAATGCGTTTCCGTGATTTTATAATCCTGGGCGGATAATGAGGTTGAGATAAAGTCACAGATATTTTTTTCGTCTTCTACAAGAAGAATAGATGTTTTATGAATCAATTTTTGCGCCCTCCTTTGGCAGTGTAAAGTAAAATTCGGCGCCGCCGTTATGGTTGGCCGCCTTGATATCGCCTCCATGGGCGACGATGATGGTCTTACAGATGGATAAACCGATTCCCATTCCCTTTCTTCCGTCATTGGATGTGCTGGTGGTGGAAGATGAGCCGTCAAAAATTGTGCTCAGCTTCTCAGGGGGAATCCCGATTCCGTGATCCTGGACGTGGAACGTGACGAATTCATCACCGCTGTCCACATAACATTCCACCGGTTCTGTGGTTTTGGAATGGACAAATGCGTTCTCAATCAGGTTAATTAAAACTTGTTCGATCAGAACGGCATCCATTGGAATCATCAGCACCTCATCAGGAACACATACGTTAACTCTGGCATCCGGAAGCCTCTTCTTCAGCCGGATTACGGCTTCGGCGACAACTTCCTCAACGGGTTCCAGGGATTTATTCACTTTTGTGGTCTCATTGTTGATACGTGTGACGGACAGCAGATTTTCCACCATATTTAAGAGCCAGTTGGAATCCTCCAGAATATGGGAGACCAGGTCGCTCTTCTCTGTCTCCGTCAGGTACTTGCCGTTCTCCAGGTAGACGGTGCTGGAACCGATGATGCTGGTCAGCGGAGTCCTCAAATCATGGGATATGGCACGGAGCAGGTTGGCCCTCATCTTCTCTTTTTCCGCCTCCATTAGAAGCTTCTCACGCTCGGAGAGTATACGCGCCTGCTCCTTCATATTTGTAGTCAGGGCGCTGGTGGCGATGGAGATGGAAAACATGGCGATAAAGGTAATCGGATATCCCGTCAACGTAAAATCCAGTGCAAAATAAGGGTATGTAAATAAAAAGTTGACGCAGACAACGCCGAAAAGAGAGGCGAACAGTCCGAAAAAGTATCCGGTTGTAAACCGTGCTGTCAAAAACAGGGCCAGAATGTAGCACAGGGCAATGTTGGCGGTAGGGTTTTCCATAATATGGAAAAAGATGTAGGAGAGACAGGTGGCAACGGCGAGCAGAGCGCCTGTCACGAACCAGTCGTTAATGGTTCCGTATTGCTTGAAAAGTGTCTGGTGTTTCACTGTATCTTCGTTATCCTGATTGCTCATAGCCGGGTATTCCTCCTGCACATACTGTTACTGTTTGTTAACATTATACAATCTTTCACGCCAAAAGAGCAATGAAGATGTGTTAAAAAGTTGAAAAGGATGCGGCCGTTGATTTTTTTACCGCCATGTGCTACACTCCAATTCAGTGGGAGATCGGGGAAACAGGAGCCGTCCGGCATTTACGGCAGTCTGTAACCCGTAAATATATTAGTAGTCAGAAAGGAAAAATATGAAAAAGTTAGGAAGAAATGATGCCTGCTGGTGCGGCAGCGGAAAGAAATATAAACATTGCCATGAGATGCTGGATGAGCGTCTGGCGGCAGAGTCCGACAGAGGCCACATTGTCCCGACGAGAGACCTCTTAAAAACCCCGGAGCAGATAGCGGGAATCAAAGAGAGCTGCGCGATCAACATTGCAGTTCTGGACTATGTGGCGGAACATATTAAAGAGGGAGTGACCACTGAGGAAATTGACAAGTGGGTGTACGACGAGACGACAAAGCGAGGAGGAATCCCTGCGCCGCTGGGATATGAAGGCTTCCCGAAGAGCGTGTGCACCTCAATCAACGAACAGGTATGCCACGGAATTCCCTCCGAAGATATTGTGTTAAAGGACGGAGACATCATCAACGTGGATGTTTCTACTATATACAAGGGATATTTCTCAGACTCCTCCAGGATGTTCTGTATCGGCAATGTGAGCGAGGACAGACGGAAACTGGTTAACGTCGTAAAAGAGTGCGTGGAGCTGGGACTTAAAGAGGTAAAACCGTGGGGCTTCCTGGGCGACATGGCCGAAGCGGTGAACGGGCATGCGGTAAAGAACGGATATACTGTTGTGCGTGAGATTGGGGGTCATGGAGTCGGCATTGAATTCCATGAAGAGCCATGGGTCGGATACATCGGAAAACGCGGAACTGATATGATGCTGGTTCCGGGAATGATTTTCACAATTGAGCCTATGGTCAATATGGGAACCAGCGAAATCTATGTTGATGATTCGGATAACTGGTCGGTCTATACGGCAGACGGGGAACCGTCCGCACAGTGGGAGATCATGGTGCTGGTGACGGAAGACGGGCATGAGGTGCTGGCTTATTAAAATTCGCCCGCGAAAGTGGAAATTACGGCGAGGATAAAAGCGGTTTAACTGGCGATTCGGGCGATCGACAACCTGGACGGTTTATGATAGACTAATCATAGTTACTGTGATTAATCTGTTAAGGAGCTGAAGATGGGAACAATTGAAAAGATTGTAAAAAGGGTTACGGAGTTTAAAGCGGAACTGGAAAATATGCCTGTGAACCGTGAGGCGGAAGCGGTCAGCCGTGAGGAATTCACCCTTTTGCTGAGTGGGATATCCACATGCCGGAAAGCGCCGGGGATATCGGAACATATGGGATATAAAAAACTCTATCACTGTAAAAGCAGGGAAGAGGCAAATGAAACGCGGGAACATTTGCAGAGACTGTTCGGAATACACGACGAAGAGTCATTCCTGGAGGCTTGCGGCAGTGAATATTCCGGCAGTGATCAGTACGAGCAGTTCATGACCTTCTGGGCGGGTGCGCCGCTGTTTGACATGAGAGAACTGTCACCGGACGGAAAGGAGGCATTCGGTGAATGCCTTGAACTGTCGGAGCAGTTTTATCCGATTTTGAAGGAGAAGGGCTATTATGCCTGGGATATCAGTGAAAAGATTGGGCTTTTGAGAAAAGCCGCCGCCTGCGGAATCGTATCAGATGAGAGGTTCTGGGAGATAACGGATCCATGGGTGAGGCAGGCACAGGTATTTTACCATTCTTACACGGAATATGCGATTAGCTGCCTGTGCGGAGCAGTCTATTTTATGCACCGTGACAGCCAGGATTTAGAAGGCTTTTACCAGCTCAATGAGAACCTGGCCCGCCATTTATTCGAAGAGGGCGGCGCATGGCAGAGATCCGGCTGGTATGAGCCGGAGGAGCGCGAATGGGCGGATTTAATGGCCGGTTCAAACCCGGGCTGCATCATCACCAAAAAAGCCATAGACAGCGGTGAAATCGGCTATATGTACCGGGAAGAGCCGACAGAAGGATTTCCCGACTGCGGGTGGCGTTTCTTTGTGGGCGATGAGTCGGATGAGTATGTCAACCAGGTAGAGAACAGCACCGTCTGCAGCTTCAATATGGTCTGCAATCTGGATCCGACAATACTGGCATATTTTTACGCAGACTGCGGCCGTAAATTCGGAAAGACAGAGGACGGGTGGGAGGAAGAATTCTGATCGGCCGGCCGGTTTGGAGAAGATTTGTAAAGGGAAGAGATTTATACAGGGAAGGGACATTTCAATTAAAAAGCGGGATTCCAAGGATGTTTGTCTTTGGAATCTCGCTCTTTTTCTATAGAAGTAATATAAAATCCGACAAATTTCTTCCAGGGTTGACAGCTCATCTTTTTATATGTATCCTCAGATTAAATGGCGGTGGAATACCTGGGGAGGAGACAAATGAAAAAAATCATCATCTTAATGCAGCAGGAAAAACGGGATCGGGTCGTAGCCGATTTTATGAAGCATAACCTGGAGGAGGTTCTGGAAAATACGGTTCAGATTCAGATACTCTATACAGAAAACCTGGAATACACGCGTCTTCCGGAAGCGGATATTATTATGGTAACCATATATAACC
>CATWBR010000023.1 GCA_958349075.1 uncultured Clostridium sp. | reverse complement strand
CCCTAATCGTGTAAAATATCTAATTTATATACAGATATAGGCAATGCCTATCTTAAAGCAACATTTTTCTTGCATTTCCCTCTCACAATGCAGTATAGTAACATTATAGATCAAGTATAAAACGGACACTGTGGATAAATTTTCCAATTTTATTCCGGCTACAGGAGGAAATTAATATGCGTTTGGAACAGTTACGGTACATTATAGAAATTGCGGACACGGGCTCGTTTACCCTGGCCAGCGAGCGCCTTTTTATCGCCCAGCCCAGCATCAGCCAGGCGGTAACCGCGCTGGAAAAAGAGCTGAATCTCACCCTCTTCAACCGTTACAGGACAGGTGCGGTGCCGACCCAGATCGGCCTTCAGGTCATTGCCCATGCCAGGGAGGTACTAAAGGAAGTCGGAGAAATTGAAAAACTTTCGGCCAGCGACTACAGCCAGATCATCACCACGGTCACCATTGGAGTCATTCCCAGCCTAAGCTCGGTGCTCCTGCCCCGGGTCATTTCCAACTACCGCCGCATTTTTCCTAATGTATCCACCCGCATCTGCGAACAGGGCACCGAGAAAACGGTGAAGGACTGTCTCAAAGGCGAGGTAAACCTGGGCCTAATCGCCCTCCATGGAAAGAAGCATCTGGACAGAGAGAACCAACTGCTTTTCCAGTCCCTCTTCGACGGCAAGCTGATGGCCTACGTCGGCGCCCAGTCCATGCTGGCCAGCCGTAAGAAAATTACATTTAAGGAGCTGCTGCCGTTCCAGTTATTCCTGTACGGGGATGATTTTGCCCTGCACCGCTACTGTCTGGAACAGATCAGCCAGTACGGTACCCCCAATATTCTGTCAACCACCCACAATCCGGAATCCATCAAACATTTTGTCATGCAGACGGAGGCGGTGGGATTTGGCCCCGACATCTCGCTGCTGAACGATATCTATGTTAAAACGGGAGCCATTTTCCCTCTGGAAATAACGGATGCATCGGAAATTCACTTCGGCGTACTGACAAACAGAAAGAGGAAACCGGATATTGCGGTGGATGCCCTGATCAAAGAAATTTTGGCGCAGTCCGCGAGATAGCAGACATCATGCCTAATAACCGGCAATTCCATTTTTATATAGGCATCCCCTATGGTTTTATCATTATTCCATATTTTACAACCGTAATATTCTCCTTTAAAATGGCCTTAGACGAAGAGACAGGCGAATCATCACAGTGAACAGGCTCTCCGGCGCTTTTTTCCGGGGAGCCTGTTTCATCGGCCGTCAATCAGAAAAAAATACTGAATTTAAAGGAGGTTTTTATTATGGCAAACCGCAATCACTGGACTATCCTCGGGGAACTGGATCCCGAGCTTAACAACCGCATCACGGAATGGCGCACCTATCTTGTAAACGACAACGATTCTCTGGAGCGGAAATACCGTGAGCTTATCAATGTTGCCATGGCATGTATCCTGAAACAGGAGCCGGTCATCCTGGCCCATGCCAGACTGGCCCATCAGTTCGGTGCGACAAAACGCGAAATTCTGGCTGCCGTGGAGCAGGTCCTCACCATGGGCGGATTTCCATCGTTCCGCATGGCCATGCTGACTCTGGATGAATTCTTCCAGGAGGAAGACGGGAACTAATTACCGTACGCAGAATAAACATCAGTGATCAACAACTTGACGAAAGGAGCTTTACCAATGCTGCAGATCATTTTTAAGCCGGAGGTTCACCGTTTTGAAAATGTCCGTTCATTTGCGGAAACATTTTCCCTCGGTGAAGGAGATCTGGTTGTAACCAATGAATTTATCTACCAGCCCTTTTTCGGAGCGCTGGCGCTCCCCTGTGACGTCATCTATCAGGAAAAATACGGCCTCGGGGAACCGAGTGACGGGATGGTGGAGGCAATGCTCTCCGATATTAAGAAAATGACTCCTCCCCGCCGTATCATTGGAATCGGCGGAGGCACCGTTCTCGATATCTCCAAAATACTGGCTCTCAAACATACTTCTCCCATCGAAAAGCTCTATGCCGGGGAATTGCCCGTCATCAGGGATAAGGAATTGATTCTCGTTCCCACCACCTGCGGAACCGGATCCGAAATGACCAATATCTCCATTCTGGCCTTTCCGGGAAAGAACACGAAAATCGGACTTGCCAAGGATGCACTCTATGCCGATAAGGCGGTAATGGTTCCGGAACTCCTTGAAAAACTGCCCTATCAGGTCTTTGCCACCAGTTCCGTGGACGCGTTAATTCATGCGGTGGAATCCAGTCTGTCTCCAAAG
Organism: uncultured Clostridium sp.; assembly: GCA_958349075.1. GTDB lineage: Bacteria > Bacillota > Clostridia > Lachnospirales > Lachnospiraceae > Otoolea. The sequence continues at coordinate 16,283 of CATWBR010000023.1, read as the reverse complement.
GCTACCGACTACTCCAGGCTGTTTGGGTACCGCGCGGTTCAAATAATTCTGAGCGGATATCTGAAAATCGCCGGGGAAGGCCCCGAGGCCAGATTACCGCTGCTGGGTGACTTCCTCACCGCCTCGGGCTTTGCCGGATTGGCCTTCGGAACCGCCGGATGCGGCGCCGTGCATGCCATGAGCTATCCGTTAAGCGGCACCTTCCACGTGCCCCACGGCGAGGCCAATTATGCAGTCTTTGCCGGAGTTATCCGCGAATACTTAAATCTCCGCCGCGACGGAGCCATCCGCCTTCTTGAGGAGGAAATCGCCCGTGTTCTCCACTGCCCTGCCCCGGAGGCGTTTGACAGGATGTTCGAACTGCTTTCCAGGATCTTAAGCTGTAAAACCCTGAAAGAATACGGCGCCGATCAAGATATGCTTGCTCGCTGGGCGGATGAGGTTGTCACCGGACAAACCAGGCTGATGAACAATAACTTTGTGCCGCTGGATTATGGACGCGTCCTTCAAATATACCGCGGTCTGTATTGATAAAACGTATCTGGAACGATTCGGTACCTTCCTATCCATGGAGTATCGTCAACATAACCGTAAAAGGAGTCTCTCAATGGAAGAAAAAATGAAAAACGACAAATCCCGTACCCTGCGGATGGCCGAATATGCCGTCTGCGATCATTATGCGCAACTGACTGAGAAGGATATCCGCATGGCAAGGCTCTCCTTCTCAGACTGGCTGGCCGCGGCCGTCTCCGGCTGCGGAGAAAAATCCGCCGGGCTTCTGGTGGAGATGGCCGCTGAGGAACATGCCTCGGGAGACTGTGTCCTGATTGGCCAGAATAAATGCTCTTCCCCGCTTTACGCCGCCCTGGTCAACGGAACCCTGTCCCATGCCATCGACTTTGACGATATCCATGATTTCCTTTCCCTCCATCTGTCCTCCCCCGTATTTCCGGCGGCTCTGGCGGCCGCACAGATTACCGGAGCCTCCGGGAGGGAACTTATAAACGGTTCCATAAACGGGATGCAGATCATGGTAGCCATCTCCGCCGCCATCATGCCGGAACATTATAATATCGGGCGTTTTCATGCCACAGGCACCATAGGAATCTTCGGAGCCGCCTCTGCCGCGGGCGCTGTCCTTAAGCTGACGCCGGAGCAGATGTGCAATGCCTTCGGAATATCGGCAGGCCTCATGAGCGGCATCCAGCTCAATTTCGGCACCATGACGAAACCGATGACGGCCGGAATGGCGGCTAAAAACGGCCTGATGGCGGCTCTTCTCGCAAAGAAGGGATTTACCGGCAGAGCCGACCTTTTCGACACCGACTTTTTGTGCTGCCTGTCGGCCAATGCATCCCCGGAGAAAATGATGGAACGGCTGTCCGGGCCTTTCGGAATCCACGAGCTGCGCTTTAAACGGTATCCCTGCGGAGCCCCGACGCACAGCGGCATTATCAACTGTAAAAAGATCATCGCGGAGCACGGTATCAAACTGGAAGAAATCGAAAAAATCCTCTTTGAACCATATCCCCGCGCCATCCGTCTGGTGGGAATCACGCATCCGAAGACGGGTCTGGAGGGCAAATTCAGCATTCCGTTCACGGCAGCCGCCCAGATTGTGTTTGGCCAGGTGACTATGGAAACCTTCACCGACGAGGCCGTCAAAAATCCCGATGTCCTGTATCTGCTCGACCGCATGGAGATGAAACCCGACGATGAATTTACACCTTCACGGGGCGGCAGGGCGACGATTTTCTTAAAGGACGGGCGGGAATTCTCAAACGCTACCTATCTGCTGGGCCATGAACTGAATCTGGACGAATCCGAAAAAGAGGTCTTTGAAAAATATGGAGAAATCCTGAATCCGAGACTGGGTTCCGAAAGGACGGAGGCGATTTACCGGGAAATCTCAAACCTTGAGAAAGCAGACAGCTTAGATAAGCTCTGCAGTCTTCTTTGATAACCGGCGGTAACCGGGGCAGGCAGTGAAAAGGCCGCCGGACGGTTTTTCATGTTTTCACGATACAGGAGGAATCTGTAATATGACTTTGGAAGAAAGAAAATACTGGATTGATTCATATATTCAATTTCCCACCGGCAACATTTCCGATGCAATGGACAGCCTCGGGCTTGCCAGAGGCGCCATTCTGGGGCTTTCCCCTTTAAATGCCGACCAGCCCAAGACGGCAGGGTTTGCCCTTACCATCCGGCAGATACGCAGGCGCACTCCCTGGGACGGTAAAAACCTTGCCCGCCAGGGAGAGATCATCGACGGACAGGCACAGGAAGGCGATCTGCTTGTCATCGATATGGGAGATATCACGGAAGTCTGCACCGGAGGGGCCATTCTGGCTCTGCGGGCGCAAATGCGCGGAGTAACCGGCGAGATTACAAACGGCTGTCTGAGGGATGCCGAGGAAATCGCCGAACTGAATTTCCCTGTTCTCTGCAAAGGTACCTCCCCCGTCAAAAGCGCTTATGACATCGAAACAGCAGGTGTCAATGTCCCTGTATCCATCAAAAATGTGGAAATTATGCCGGGCGACCTGATCCTGATTGATCGGACCGGTGCCATTGCAGTTCCGGCAAAACATTTAACGTCCGTTCTTGATGCCGCCGGAAAAATTGCTGCAAGGGAAACGAAAATGACGGAGATGATACGCAGGGGAAATTCTCTGGCCGAAGCCAGAAAAGCCATGGCGTAACGGTACTGCCTGATTGCATTTTCAGCGGTTTCACTTTATAATAAAACTCAGATTTGTGATCGTTCAGGCAGGAGGTATCCCCATGAAAAACCGCAACTACGAATATGTCTACACGGTCTGGCAGGAAGGCAGCTTTTCGAAAGCCGCCCAAAAACTCTTTATATCCCAGCCTGCCCTGAGTGCCTCGATAAAGAAACTGGAGTCCGGGCTTTACGGCGTTCCCCTGTTTAACCGGAGCGTCACTCCCGTTACCCTCACTCCGGCCGGGGAATTTTACATCGCTGCCGCAGGGGAAATTGCCGCAATTGAAGAGCGGATTGAAATGTATTTCGCTTCCGAGGCCGGAATCAGAAGCGGGACGCTGAATCTCGGAAGCTCCGCATACTTTTGCACCTATGTTCTTCCCGGCATAATAAAGCGCTATCAACGGCATAATCCCGACTGTACCATCAATCTGATTGAAACAGGGATCACGGAGATGGAGGAAGGGTTGAAATCAGGGGAGCTGGATCTGATTGTGGATGTGGAATCCCTGGATCAGCAGACCTTTGAGTCCGTCTCCCTTGGCAAAGAATATATCCTCCTTGCCGTGCCCGCCCGGTTTGAGGTAAACAAAAAGCTGGAACCGTACCGGATTACCAGTTCCCAGATCCGGGATCTGAGTTTTCTAGGTAAAAACATTCCGGCCGTCGACCTGTCTCTGCTGGCGGACGAACCGTTCCTGCTGCTGAAAAAGCAGCACGATATGCACAGGAGAGCCATGGAGCTCTGCCGTCATGCCGGTTTTGAACCAAAGGCCAGCCTCTGCCTCGACCAGATGCTGACCGCCTACAATATTGCAAAAAACGGGCAGGGGATTACCTTCTTTCGGAATACGCTCCTCGATTATCTGGAGGAGAGTGAGAAACTGAACTACTATAAGCTGGGAGACGAGATGGCAAAACGTGAGATCTGGCTGTCATTTAAGAAAATACCGGCCCCGTCCGCGCTGACGGAGGATTTTATGAAGTTCGTGATGTTGGAAGGGGTTAATAAGTGAGAATACCGCCGCCTCGGGCAGGAGCCCGCTGCGGCGGATGGAGTTCTTAATCTATATTGCCTTAACGAGCCCGCCGTCCACAAGCACCGTCTGGCCGGTTATGTAAGTATTGGAGGGAGCCAGAAGGAAAGCGGCCAGCTTGCCGTATTCTTCCGGTTTCCCGTATCGGCCCAGAGGGATGTTTGCAAATGCGGACTTCTGTATCTCTTCCACCGTCTTTCCGGCTTTTTCGGCCCGGACCCGATCCAGTTGGTCAATCCTTGCCGTACCGATTCTTCCCGGCCCAATCACATTGACCAGGATGCCGTCTCCGCCCAGTTCCTGGGACAGGGTCTTGGAGAGTCCCACCACGCCCATTCGGAAGGTGTTTGAGAGAATCAGATTGTCGAGCACTGCTTTTACGGAGGATGAGGTGGAATTTAATATTCTTCCGCCGCCGTTGGCCCTCATAATCGGCAGGCATTCCCGCACGAGACGTACATAAGAAAGAAGGCACAGTTCAAATGCATACTGCCAGTCACCGTCGTTAAACTTGTCAAATGGTCCCGGGGCCGGGCCTCCTGTGTTGTTCATCAGAGCGTAAACCGGGCCGAGTTTTTCGCTTGTGGCCTCCACCAGTTTCCTGATATCCTCCGCCTTTGTAATATCCCCGGTAAAATACTCCGGCCTGTTTCCGGTCTTTCCTTCTATCTCCGCCTGAGCTTCTTTAAGCTGCTCCTCAAATGGGGAAAACAGCATGACTCCGGCTCCCTCGCGGCAAAGTTCCGTGGCGATCGCCTTGCCTAACCCGGAACTGGATGCGCAGACAATGGCTGCCTTATCCTTTAATTCCAAATCCATTATTTTATCTCCTTTCTGCATTCACTACTCTGTTATCCGCCCTTTTTTCTTTAAATCCACAACATGGTTTTTAAGCGGCTCCATGGAAAAACCGTCCGGCCCGTCGATACGGCACTCCGCCACATCCCCGTCTTCTATATGGACAGCTCTCGGAGTTCCCGTGGAAAGGATGTCTCCCGCCTTCCAGCCCTGAAGATGTGAAACCAGTGAGACGAGGCGGGACGGTTTATGGGTCATGTTGTTTACCACATTTTCGGCGTGGACTATGCCGTTATGTACGGTCTGCACCCTCAGTTTCAGCACGTCCGGCACCTCGTCGGGCGTTACGAGCTGAGGGCCAAAGCTGAAAAAGGTGTCAAAGCCTTTGGATATCGTGAGAAAACGGGGATTCTGCCGGATGATGGACTCCTCCGTCATATCGAGAACTGTTGTGTAACCGGCAATATAATTCTCCCATTGGCTTTCATCGATGAATTTGCAGTCTTTTCCAAGAATAATGCCAAGCTCGGCTTCCGCCGTTGTCTTCTCCGCTTCCGGGAGCGCCGGGATCTCAATATTATCAAAAGGCCCGATGATAGTGGAAGCCGGTTTATAGAAGCTGCCCGGGAACCCCTTCGGCGCGCTCTCCCCCAAATCTCCGGCATGCTCCACATAGTTTAATCCGATTCCAAATATGCGCTGGGGATTACGGTAAAGAGGGCCATATTCAACCTGCTCCGACGGAACAAGGCCCGGCATGGCCTCCAGCTCCTCTTTTCCTCCCCTGTTGTACCAGGCGGTCAGAAGAGGAATCTGTTCCGCCAGGATCAGATTGAACATGTTGCATTCCCACGTAGTCCCCTTATTTGCATTGAGCTCACTAATCGGGTATACGCCCTTTTCCGTGACAATCCCGGCCATTTCCACACCGTCTTTTTTAATCGTTGCAAGTCTCATAACGTTACCTCCTGATATGAATTGTGATTTTGATAAAATAACAATAACACCCGGAGTGCATCCCTGTCTAAGACTTGAATTTGTATAAACGTATAAGCATTCTCTTATAACTTCTCTTTTATCCTACTGTCCCCGTCCCTCCCCACAGCCTGTTCAAAAGCCGCATCCCGCGGGATACATCCTGTGTAAACGGCAGCATACCCGTTTACTTATGCACCCATATAAATTTATGTATTGGATTTATCCGTGCACCTGCCGATATAATAAAGGCAGAACAGACGCCTGCCGTGCGGCGGGCGCTTCAAAAAGCGCTTATACAGGAAAGGAGTATTTGATTATGAATATGAATGAAATGATTGCAGAACGCATGGATCGGCTGGCCCCCTCGGGAATCCGTAAAATGAATGAAAAGGCGCTCGCCATGGAGCGGGCAGGCGAGCCGGTGATCCATTTTGAGATTGGGCGGCCCGATTTTGACACACCCGAGTATATTAAGAAAGCGTGTATCGAAAGCATCAATGCAGGCGATGTCTTCTATACCTCCAACTTCGGCATCATGGAACTGAGGGAGGCCGTCGCTGAAAAGCTCCGCACCCAAAATGGGATTGACTGCAGTGCCTCGGAAATCCTTGTGAGCGTTGGACTGACCGAGGCCGTCTATGACGTGCTCTGCAGCATTTTAAATGAGGGCGATGAGATTCTTATCCCGGATCCCGTATGGATAAACTATATGAATGTGCCGAAGCTTCTGGGCGCAGTCCCCGTGTCCTATCACCTACGGGAAGAAAATGACTATCAGATCGATCTGGATGAAATCAGGAACGCCATTACGGCCAGAACAAAGGCCCTGGTCATCATCACCCCCAACAATCCCACCGGTGGTGTTCTCTCCGAAAAGGTGCTTAAGGAGCTGTCCGGGATTGCGGTTGAGAATAATCTTCTCGTCCTTGCAGATGAAGTTTATGAGCGGCTGATCTTCGATGGCGAAAAGCATGTCAGCATCGCCTCCCTGCCCGGTATGAAGGAGCGCACCATCACCCTCAACGGCTTTTCCAAGGCCTATTCCATGACAGGCTGGAGGCTGGGTTATGCCGCAGCCCCGGAAAGCCTGATTACAGTCCTCAATAAGATTCACCAGCACAACACCACCTGTGCCACTTCCTTTGTACAGAAGGCGGCCGTCGCTGCGCTCCGCGATGAGAAGGATGAGGTAAACGAGATGGTACGCGAGTATCAGAGACGCCGCGACTACGCCGTGGATGCCATCAATAAAATCGAGGGAATCGGCTGCCGATGCCCGAAAGGCGCTTTCTATATCTTTATCAATATAAAGAAGCTTGGAAAATCCTCCGCCGAAATTGCAGAGTATCTGTTAAATGAGGCCAAACTGGCTTTTGTCCCCGGGGATGTCTTCGGACCGGAGGGAGAAGGCTATCTCCGTATGTCCTTTGCAAACAGTTATGAAAATATTGTGGAGGGCTGTGAGCGGCTTGGAAAAGCTATCCGGAAACTTACAGAAGGAGAAACACAGTAATTCCAAAAGCATCCTAATTGCCGTCCAGGCAGTAAAAAGTAAACTCCCCTTCCGCCAGAACAATGTCGCGCCCAGGTTCCATTACGCTGGAACGGCAGACGCAGATCTTCCTCCCCCGGTTCATCACGACTGCTTTGGCAACCAGTTTCTCCGCCTGGTTTGTTCCCTTAAGGAACTGAAAAGAGCTGTTCACCGTGACATGGCGGCGGCCGTCATTTCTCGTCAACAGACCGGCGGCTATCTCGGCCATGATAAACATGAGGCCGCCGTGGACGCTCTCCATGGCATTCAGGGAAACCGGCGTAATCTTTGCAGTGACCTGAGCTTCCTGATCGGTCAGCATCGTGGCGGCGATATTGTTGTGAATCATAAAATGATTGGTCTCATTTGTCTTTCTGATCTGTTCTGCGTAATCCATTCTTACCACTCCTTTTTAAAGACATCGTTTCAGGACTCATCCCCGCAGAAAATAACTGCTGGGGCTGAGTCCCGTGCTGCTGCGTTTATACTGTCTATCATACCTGATTTAAAGGAGTTCTTCCAGCTTTTTATACTGCACCTTTCCCGCTTCGTTCCTGGGTATTTCCTCTGTCATGACCACACGGAATAATCTGCCGGGCAGTCTTGTTTTCCTCTCCAGGAAAAGCAGGATTTCTTCTTTTCCCGGCTCTTCCTCCGCCCCGGCCGGGGCGGCAAAAATGTTCATACCTTCATCATTCCCGGTGCAGGCGAATTCACAGTTCCCAAAGTTCTGCTTTAAAAGGCGTTCCGTACCGTCCAGGCTGATCCGGTTGCCGTACAGCTTTAAAAATCTCTTTTTTCTTCCCTCAATATAATAAAAGCCCTCCTCATCGCGCTTTGCCATATCACCTGTAAAGAGAATCCCGCCGCAGTCATCACCCCTTGAGAGATCGTTTCTATCCTCTGCATATCCCATCATCACGTTTTTTCCCTCGTAAACCAGCTCTCCCGTCACTCCGGCCTCTTCTATCTCCCTGCCGTCGGCCTCAATCAGCCTGAATTTTCCGCCCGGAACTGCGATTCCCATACTTCCGCAGCGGCTGAGTGCATCCTGCCAGGGAAGATATCCCATTCTTGCCGTGGCCTCCGTCTGTCCGTACATCACGATAAATTTTTTACCGTTTTCTGCCGCATACTCTGCAAATTCGCGGTGGAGAGCATATGGCAGCTTTCCTCCCGCCTGCGTCATTGTCTTGAGGTGGGGATGGGGATTTTCCGTAAAATCAAGCTTTTTGAGTATCTCATACGTATAAGGAACCCCTGCGAGCGAGGTTGCCTTCTCCCGCCCGGCAAATTCCCAAAATCCCCTGTCAAACAGCGTTTTATCCGTCAAAAGCACCGTCGCGCCGGCCAATGCATGGCTGTTTATTACGGACAGTCCATACGTGTAGTTCATCGGAAGCGTGGTGACAGGCCGCTCCGACCGGCTCAGTTCCAGATAACTGGCGATAGACGCCGCATTGGAACTCAGATTTTTATAGCTCAGCCTGACAAGCTGCGGGCTTCCCGTGCTGCCCGACGTGGTAAGAAGAAGCGCAAGTTCCGCATGCAGAGGCTCCCCGGACTGCCGTTCCGGATTTACCGGCAGACTCAGGCAGACATACCCCCTCTCCCTCCACACCGGCTGCGCGTCTTTAAAAAAGTCCTTATTCATTTCAAGGGTCTTTTCTGGGAGCGCGAAATACTCCGGCCTGTATTTTGCAAGGAGCTCTTCAAGCATCTCCCTCCGGGAATCATCGTCCATGATACTGCCGTTTAAAAGCAGAGGGACAACGCGGTTTCTGAGAGCGGCAAAATAAGAAAACACGGAACCTATGCTGTTCCCACATAAAACAAAGAGCAGGCTCCGGCTTTTCATCCTGCCTGCCGTCCTGCGGCAAAACTCATCTAAATCGCCGTATGATGCCCGTCCCCCCTCATCGTCTGTCAGCATGGTCCGATCCTTCAATTCCTGTCTTTCTTCGTAAAATGTACCTAGCATACCATCCTTTCCTTCCCTGCCCGGCTATGTAATTTCCCTGGACAGCCTCTCGATCAGATTCATTCCGTCCCAGGTGAGATCCATCGCCAGCGCCTGTCCTGCCGGAACCACCCGGTCGATTCCCCGAAGCCGGTTATCCCGGATAAAATGCCGCAGACTCTCCTTCTCATACCCATAAAAAGTCATGGTTTGAACCTTTTCAGTGACCGCCGGGATCAGTTCCTCCAACGTTTCACCCCTGCACTCATAGAAGAGACCGAACTTTCCTTTAAGCTCAGAGACTTCTTTTGTAATGCTTTCCACCGGCACCACCCAGATGAGATTTCCATACCGGGACATCCCGCCCAGATTGTCATGTGTTAAGGCTGCCGCACACAGGGCGCCAAACTTTCCGGCCGCCTTGTGCGCCGTAAGCTCATACCCTGCCGCCGCCTTTTTAACGGCTCCCCACCAGCGCCTCCTCACCTGGGCCGGAGCGGCCCGGCAAATTCCCTCTTCGCGCGTCCCATCCTCCCAGAAAACCAGGGATGGGCTGGAACAGGCATTCTGATCCATGCTGTAGGTGTCCATGCAGAATCTGTGAGCCAGATTTATAAGCTCCTCCTCTGCCAGTTTCGAAATCTCACCGGTATTAAGAACCAGTATGGAGGTACGGTCGGGGAACGCAATCTCACCGGCTCCGGCCCTCAGCGGAAACTTCCGTACCGTTTCCACGGTTCTGTCCCCGCCCCAGATTATTCTCATATCGCACCGGGAAGAAAAATATGCCGTCTTCTCCCCGTCCCGGCTGTCGTATGTTACAAAGCGGACCATATTCCTGATTGTCCCCTCCTCCGCAGAAGATGCCTGTGCATCCTCTATCAGCGCCTTCAGCTTAAGCCCGTTTTCCGGAGTCCTTGAAGATATGCGGATAATATTGTAATTTCCCGCCAGCAGTCCGATCGCCATAGACCAGGCAAACATCGTCGGGATGTTGGACGGTGCAATATGAAAAACCAGGCCTCTGCCCAGACGGACCCCATCCCCGGAATATTTTTCCTTTAAACGTTCCAGATTTGCTCTCCGGCACCAAAAACCAAAGGCCCGGATCTCCTCATCGTTTCCCAGTTCCCGGTCATTTCGGATAAGGCGGGACAGCTCGGCCAGAAAATCTAAGACCTGTTTGGAAAATGGGATTTCCACCTGTTCTTTTATTTTGCCGTCGTCTCTCTCATCCTTCATATGTATCGCTGCACCCCCTGATTTCCGACTCGGCTATCCGGCCGGTCACCTTAAAATATTTTCCCTTCCTGCCGCAGGGACAGTCATCCATCCCCAGGATAATCCCCTCATCCTCCGTCAGAAGGGAATGGCCCGGATACGACTGGGCCGCCGCCGAAATCACCTGAATGATCCCCTTCTCCCCAATTTTACAGGGTGAGAAATCATAACCTCTGCGTGTAATAACTTCCGAATAACTGCCGGCATGAAAATGGCCGCACCGGCACTCCATATAAATGCTTCCCGTCTGTTCCGCCATTCCATAGTAATCGTGCACCTGCCTGATACCGGTCTGCCGCCTGAGCGTTTCCCGGAATTCCTGCTCCGTCACTGCTTCGTTTTTCATCTTCTTCCAGCCGCCTCCATGGATCAGGCAGCCATTTTTAATGTCAAGGTGAATCCCCTTTTCCCCGAGTGCCAGGCAGAAGTATTTCCATACAAGATAGGTAAACCCGAAAAGGAGAATTTTCTCTCCCCCGTTCCGCCTTAAAAACGGCTCAATTACCTCCATATTCAGGCTCATGTCACTGTTCAGGGCATACTTTCTCTCCGTCCCAAAAACAGAAAAGCCCACAATTCCGGCTCCTCTGGCCGAGAACAGTTTCCTGTCCTTCAGTACGTCGGGTGAATCAATAATAAGCATCGGCATCCGCCTGTTACCCACGAAATCGCCCACAATAGCCGAAAGAGTCCTCTGCTGATCCGCTGCCGTCATGCGATCAAGAGTAATCACGGAAGGCCGCTGTCCTGTGGTTCCGGAGGAATTGACCGTGCTGAAAATCTCACCGCCGGATATGCTCCTGAGCCCGCTTTCCTTGAAAACAGAGACCGGTATCATTGGGAGATCTTCCAGTTTCTTAAGGTTCCCGGCATTTTCCCTGCCGTATCCCATTATTTTCAGGAGCCTTGCATACTCCCGGCATTTTTCTCTGTGCCGTTCCGTCAGGAGGCTCAAATAGGGCAGAAGTCTCCGCTCTTTTTCGTCCTGTGCCACCCCGAATGGCGGCATGTCAAGCACCGCCTGATAATTCATGCTTTCCCGGCCTCCTCAAAAACAACGCCGTATTCTGCCAGTACCTCCATCCCTTTTTCATAGGATGTCAGATCCAGCATATCCGATGTTTCGAGCCTGATTTCAAACGCCTCCTCCAGCTCAGCCACAAGATCCATATGGCCGATGGAATCCCAGAGATCAAAGCCCCTGTATTTAAGTCCCTTTAATTCCTCCTCTTTTTTCCTGAAAACACTCATAAAAATTTTGTTGTATCTCTCAAGATTTGTCATTGCGATCTCCCCTCTGTTTTTTATTCTTACTCGTATTCTTGTTTATTGCGATTCATCCTCACCATAGCTGCCGCCGGACTGTTCCCCCTGTCCTTTCTTCTCCACGCAAAACAGTGTTTTCATCATCATCTGCCTTGCCGTTCCGGTGACCACCGTCTCTCCCCTCTGGTTTTTGCATTCGCCGTAAAAATCACCGACATAAAACTTTTTCGTCTCCCTAAAGGAGGTAAAAGTCACCGTGGCCTCGATGGTATCTCCAAAGTACACAGGGTTTAAAAATTCCAGATTCTCGCTCATCAGGATTGTGCCGTGACCCGGAAGTTTCATTCCCATCACCGTGGAGAGCAGACTGGCCGTCAGGACGCCATGGACCACCGGGCGTGCAAACCACTGTTTCCCGGCAAAGGCCGGGTCCGTGTGGAGACGGTTTCCGTCCCCGGTCAGCAGGGCGAATCTGTCCGCGTCTTCTTTATAAAATGTCTTTATAAGAGAAGCTCTTTCCCCCGGGTAAAGATGCCTGATGCTTTTTTCCTCATACTGCTTCTCTTCCTGCCGGTCCTCTTTCTCTAAATATGCTTCTACATTCATAAATTCCTTCATGCTTGTAAGAAGGAAACGCTGTCTTACCGCGATCAGCCCCTCATCGGAAACGCAGGCGGCCGGACAGCCGCAGACGAAAAGCCAGATATCACATTTTTTTTGCTCCTTTGGCGTCACATAGGTATGGGATGGGAAACGGGCCTTGAGCTTCTTTACAAGTGCCTCCCTCTGATACCTCGGATTGCAGCCGCCGCAGTACTTGATTCCGATTACCATAACCGCCTCCCTACAGGTTCGGGCCCGATTTGCTCCTGCCCTCCCCCAATTCATGGTTCAGAATTTTACGGGCAAAATTGAGCAGTTCTTGGCTTACCTCATTCACAAGCAAAACCTGCTCTACCATGGGAAGTTTTTCTTTTATCTTTTTTTCGATTACTTCTTCTGTCGTAAGCTGCGCCGAAGGGCATCCCGAGCACTGCCCCGTCAGACGGACGCGAAGCGCCCTGGTTTCTTCATCATAAGATACTATCTGTACATTTCCTTCATGGGAAAGCAGGGTGGGTCTTACATCCTGTTCCAGCACCTTTTCTATGTTTTCAATCATTTTCTCAGCCATATCCGCTGCCTCCTGTTTTTTCTTCCATTATTCTGATTATATAATAAGCAATTTCCATGCCTGGCATTTTTCACGTCATTTTGCCTTTCTTTTCCCGGACGAAAGATTTATATCCCCTCTTTGTTGCAGATCTGGTGTTGCATAAATGCAACATCCACCCATGTGTTGCGTTTTTGCAACAATTCCTTATCCGCTTTCTCCTGCTCTACAGACAAACTTTTATTTCAGGCAGAAAAGAAAGCCTGCCGCAGACACCGGTTCTTATCCGGTTTTTCCTTCTTTTTCCGGTTTTACGGTTACCCTGTCACTTTTTGGCACGGTAATTGCTCTTAATACGGTCAGTAAACACTATTCAATTTTATTCAGGAAAGGATGAATCGTTATGGCTTTAATGACAGGGGAACAGTACGTTGAAAGTATGAGGAAATTAAACCTTCAGGTTTACATGTTTGGGGAGAAAATTGAGAATCCGGTCGACGATCCGATTCTGCGTCCGTCTTTGAACTCGGTAAAAATGACATATGATCTGGCTCAGATGCCGGAATATGAGGATTTAATGACGGCCTCCTCCAACCTGACGGGGGAAAAGATTAACCGCTTTACCAATATTCATCTGAGCGCACAGGATCTCATTAAAAAAGTTAAGATGCAGCGCCTCTGCGGACAGAAAACGGCGGCCTGCTTCCAGCGCTGTGTGGGAATGGACGCCTTCAATGCGGTCTACAGCACCACCTATGAAACCGATGAAAAGTACGGCACGAATTACTTTGAAAACTTTAAGAAATTCCTTCTCTATACACAGGAAAATGATCTCACCGTGGACGGGGCCATGACGGATCCAAAGGGCGACCGCTCCCTGGCCCCGCACGCCCAGAAAGATCCCGATCTGTTTCTGCGTGTTGTGGAAAGACGGCCCGACGGCATTGTTGTGCGGGGCGCCAAGGCGCATCAAACCGGCTTTGTAAACTCCCACGAAGTGATCGTTATGCCCACACAGTCCATGGGACCGGATGACAGGGATTATGCCGTATCATTTGCATGTCCTACGGACGCGGAAGGTATCTTCATGATTGTTGGCCGCCAGTCCTGCGATACAAGGAAACTGGAAGGCTCCGATATCGATGTCGGCAACAGCCGGTTCGGCGGAATGGAAGCTCTCGTTATTTTTGATGACGTGTTCATTCCCAACGACCGCATTTTCCTCAATGGGGAAGCCGAGTTCGCAGGCGTATTAGTGGAACGTTTTGCCGGTTACCACAGACAGTCCTATGGCGGCTGCAAGGTAGGCGTGGGCGATGTCCTGATTGGGGCTGCCGCAACCGTAGCCGATTACAACGGCGCCGCCAGGGCATCCCATGTAAAAGATAAACTGATCGAGATGACGCACTTAAACGAAACTCTCTACTGCTGCGGCATCGCATGTTCGGCCGAGGGAACCCCGACAAAATCGGGCAACTACCTCATTGATCTCCTCCTCGCCAACGTATGCAAACAGAACGTTACGAGATTTCCGTATGAAATTGCAAGACTGGCCGAGGATATTGCCGGCGGGCTGATGGTTACGGCCCCGTCCGAGAAGGATTTAAGAGACCCGAAGCTTGGAAAATACATAGACAAGTATTTCCGCGGTGTGAACGACGTGTCCACGGAAGACAGAATGCGTATGATGCGCCTGATTGAAAACCTGACCCTCGGCTCAGCCGCAGTCGGCTACCGCACCGAATCCATGCACGGAGCCGGTTCCCCCCAGGCCCAGCGAATCATGATTGCGCGGCAGGGCAATATCGGAATGAAGAAAAAACTGGCTAAAGAGATCGCCGGAATCAGGGAGGACTGATTCCGGGCCGGTGTCCGGCACAATACCAGACAGGAGGAACCACCTATTATGTCCTTTGAAGAACTTTACCAGAGTAAAAAAATGGATGCGGATCAGGCGCTTAACCTGATCCGCTCCGGGGATCGCGTCGTAGTCGGACACGCCTGCGGAGAGCCGTCCTATCTCTTAGATGTTTTAGTAAATAAAGCCGGGCAGTATGAAAATGTGGAGATTGTCCACATGGTTGCCATGGGCAGGGCCGAATACTGCGCCCCGGGAATGGAAAAACATTTCCGTCACAATTCCCTGTTTGTTGGAGGCTCCACCAGAAAGGCGGTGGCGGAAGGACGGGGCGATTTCACTCCCTGTTTTTTCTCTGAAATACCGCGTCTGTTCAGAAACGGCAGTCTTCCTGTGGATGTCGCCCTTATTCAGACCGCTCCTCCCGATGAGAACGGTAATTTAAGCCTGGGCGTTTCCGTCGATTACACGCTTCAGGCCGCAAAGTCGGCTAAAACAGTGATTGTCCAGGTAAACCCACAGATGCCCTCCACCTTCGGCGGAGCAGTTAATCTGTCGGAAGTAACCGCCATTGTCGAACATGACGCCCCTCTCCTTACACTGGCTCCTCCTGTCATCGGGGATGTGGAGCTCGCCATTGGAGCCAACTGTGCCGGTCTGATCCGGGATGGAGATACATTGCAGCTTGGAATCGGAGCCATTCCCGATGCGGTACTCCGTTTTCTGGGGGATAAAAAAGATTTGGGCATCCACTCGGAGATGTTCTCCGATGGGGTTGTGGAACTGGCCGAGGCAGGCGTCGTCACAAACCGCCTGAAAAAGACGAATCCCGGCAAATACGTAGCCAGCTTCCTGATGGGCACAAAGAAGCTCTACGATTTCGTAGACAAAAATCACGATGTTATCATGCTGCCGGTCGACTACGTCAACAATCCGGTGGAAGTCATGAAGGAAGATAATATTGTTTCCGTCAATTCCTGCGTCCAGGTGGATCTCATGGGCCAGGCCGCTTCCGAGTCCATCGGCCTCACCCAGATCAGCGGTGTCGGCGGCCAGGTCGACTTTGTACGCGGCGCAGCCATGGCGGCCAACGGCCGATCCATCCTCGCCTTCCCCTCTACCGCAGCAAAAGGAAAAATCTCCAGGATTGTTCCCCTGCTCGATGAGGGAGCCGCCGTCACTACTTCCAGAAATGATATCGGCTATGTGGTGACAGAATACGGGGTTGCAAGGTTAAAGGGAAGAACTCTGAGGCAAAGGGCTTTGGCCCTGATTGAAGTCGCCCACCCTGATTTCAGGGAAGATTTAAGAAAGGTGTACGAAGAACGTTTTCATTGTCATTCATAATTTCATTGTAAATCATAAAAAGCAGGGTGTTTCACACATCCCTGCTTTTTATCCGTTGTATTTTCCATTTTGTCCGCCCCGGTGTTATGTAAGGACTCACCGGTTCAGTTAATAAAAGAATAAACATTTGCCGCTACGACAAGAAGTGCCATGATAATTAATAATAAATAAAATACCCTCATCATACCCGACTCTGTTTTCCTTCTCGAATACAGCAAAAATGCAGTCCATATGCTGAATGTGCATATAACGACAATCCTGCTTTTTAAAAACAGCGACAGAAAAAACAGTACGTTTACGATTCTCATCCCATTCTCTGAAAACAGCATTTTCTTAAATTTTT
>CATWBR010000022.1 GCA_958349075.1 uncultured Clostridium sp. | reverse complement strand
TACACAGGCGATCAGATGATCCTTGACGGACCGCACAGAAAAGGCGATTTAAGAAGAGCAAGAGCAGGCGCTGTTAATATCGTTCCGAACTCTACAGGCGCTGCAAAAGCAATCGGCCTTGTTATTCCGGAATTAAACGGCAAATTAATCGGTTCCGCACAGCGTGTTCCGGTACCGACGGGTTCCACAACAATCCTCGTAGCAGTAGTTAAAAAAGCTGGTGTTACAAAAGAAGAAATCAACGCAGCTATGAAAGCAGCTTCAACTGAGTCCTTTGGTTATACAGAGGATGAGATCGTTTCCTCCGATATCGTTGGCGTAAGATATGGTTCTTTATTCGATGCAACACAGACCATGGTTTCCCCTATCGGCGACGACTTATATCAGGTGCAGGTTGTTTCCTGGTATGACAACGAAAACTCCTATACAAGCCAGATGGTTCGTACAATCAAATACTTCGCAGAATTATCATAATCGGAGAGACAGCAGAACGTATTGACAGTGATTTAATCCCCGCTCCTTTGTGAACGGAGAGAGCGAACAAGCATATAAGGATTCAACATGGGTCCGGTCCTCGGGACCGGACCCTGTTTTGTATCAACAGTCAAGAAAGGAGCAATTTTCATGCTGAATAAGAAATCAGTTGATGATATCAATGTTAAAGGCAAAAAAGTTCTGGTGCGCTGCGATTTCAACGTACCGTTAAAGGAAGGTAAAATCACCGACGAGAACCGTCTGGTGGCAGCTCTTCCGACTATTAAGAAATTAATCGGGGACGGCGGTAAAGTGATTCTCTGTTCCCACCTCGGCAAACCGAAGGGTGAGCCAAAACCGGAACTGTCCTTAGCGCCGGTAGCCGTGCGTCTTTCCGAATTACTCGGACAGGAAGTAAAGTTTGCGGCGGATCCCGAGGTAGTGGGACCAAATGCAAAGGCCGCCGCAGCCGCCATGAAGGACGGAGACGTGGTATTATTGGAAAATACACGTTACAGGGCGGAGGAGACAAAGAACGGAGAGACGTTCAGCAAAGAACTGGCATCCCTGTGTGAAGTTTATGTGGATGATGCTTTCGGTACGGCCCACAGGGCGCACTGCTCCAACGTAGGCGTAACCCAGTATGTTTCAGAGGCCGCAGTCGGTTACTTAATGCAGAAAGAGATCGATTTCCTCGGCAATGCCGTTGACAGTCCGGTACGTCCTTTCGTTGCAATCCTGGGCGGGGCCAAGGTTGCCGACAAACTGAATGTTATTTCAAACCTTCTTGAAAAATGCGATACCCTGATTATCGGCGGTGGCATGGCGTTTACCTTCTTAAAGGCTCAGGGACTTGAGATTGGAAAGTCTCTTGTGGACGATACGAAATTAGATTACTGCAGAGAGATGGTGGAGAAGGCTGAAAAACTCGGCAAGAAACTGCTTCTCCCCGTAGATGCCGCTGTGGCTGAATCCTTCCCGAACCCAATCGACGCGCCGATCGAAGTCCGCTATGTGGCGGTAGACGCGATCCCGGCAGACACGATGGGACTTGATATCGGAACCGAGACGGCAAAACTTTATGCAGAGGCGGTAAAATCCGCAAAGACAGTCGTATGGAACGGGCCGATGGGCGTATTTGAGAACCCTGTCCTTGCAAAGGGGACAATTGCCGTGGCCGAGGCCCTGGCTGAGACGGAGGCAACTACAATTATCGGTGGAGGCGACTCCGCGGCCGCAGTGAACCAGCTTGGCTTTGGCGATAAGATGAGCCATATATCCACAGGCGGCGGCGCTTCCCTGGAATTCCTGGAAGGCAAAGAGCTTCCGGGTGTGGCGGCAGCTAACGATCGATAAGACTGAACGGAGTGTAGGAGGATAAAAAGATGGCAAGAAGAAAGATTGTTGCAGGCAACTGGAAGATGAACATGACCCCAACGGAGGCGGTTGCCCTTGTAAATACATTAAAACCACTGGTGGCTTCAGAAGAGACGGACGTTGTTTTCTGCGTTCCGGCAATCGACATCATCCCTGTAATTGAAGCCTGCAAGGGAAGCAATATCGCAGTCGGCGCCGAGAATATGTATTTTGAAGAGAAAGGCGCTTACACCGGAGAAATCGCACCAAACATGCTTACGAATGCGGGTGTGAAATACGTGATTATCGGACATTCCGAGAGAAGAGAGTACTTTGCGGAGACAAACGAAACCGTTAATAAGAAGGTCATTAAGGCATTTGAACACGGTCTTACCCCAATCGTATGCTGCGGCGAGACATTGGCACAGAGAGAGCAGGGAATCACGATCGACTGGATCCGCCAGCAGATCAAGATTGCCTTCTTAGATGTAACTGCAGAGCAGGCCAAAACTGCCGTGATCGCTTATGAGCCAATCTGGGCGATTGGAACAGGCAAGACAGCCACAACGGAGCAGGCGGAAGAAGTGTGTGCGGCAATCCGTGTATGCATCGGGGAGATTTACGACGAGGCGACGGCAGAGGCAATCCGCATCCAGTACGGCGGTTCTGTAAACGGCGGCAACGCTGCGGAACTGTTCGCACAGCCCGATATTGACGGCGGCCTGGTAGGCGGTGCTTCCCTGAAGGAAGAATTCGGGAAAATTGTCAATTATAAATAAATCCGTTTAAGGAATTATCTGCTTTAACAATTCAGGAGCCAAATGACAGAGCGTCAGACGGCTCCTTTATTTTATTACAGGAAAGTACGCTATGATACGATAAAGCATTCCGGGCAGGATCGCACTGCGGGCCTATTTTCCCATACATAATTTACTAAAATAGTGTTCTTTCAATCATAACCGGAGGGATGGGGACATTGAAACGCCTGTTTTGCTGTGCTATAATAGATTATTAGGATGATTAAACAAGTTTTATAATGACTGAAAGGGGACGGAAAATATGGACAGACCGGTCAGAAGGTTTCGGCTGGAGCACGGACTTAATATAAGGGATATGGGAGGATTTGAGACGGCCGATGGCAGCATAACTGCTTTTGGGAAACTTCTGAGGGCAGGAGCCCTCCACAATCTGACGGAAGAGGAGTGGAAAAGGCTTACCGAATACGGAGTCGGGACGGTCCTGGATCTGCGCAGCCTGTCTGAGATCGAGACTGCCGCGGATGATGTGCCGGAGGGAGTGGAGTGGTACCACTGCCCGATACAGACAGAACAGATTGATACAAAGGATATAACGGAGTCGGCGGAGAAAGCATTTGCCGGGAGCCTGACGGAAGGATACCTGAATATCGTAAAGAACCACGGCGCCTTACTTGCTGAGGCGGTAAAGAAACTGATTGCCGGCCTGGATCGGGGAGCCGTTCTTTTCCACTGTACGGCCGGAAAGGACAGAACCGGGATTCTGGCATCCTGCATTTATTATCTCTGTGGTATTGCGGATGCGGACATCATTGCAGATTATGAAGTGACCTATACATATAATAAAAAGAGCATGGACAAATTGCTGGGAATGCTGGATGGGGAGACAAGGGGCAGGATGGAGCCTTTCATGAGATCGGATGCGCAGAGTATGGAGCGTCTTCTCGATTTCTACAGGGAGATTTCGCTTCCCGGATACCTGGGCCGATACGGTGTGACGGGGGCCGAGCTTGAATCGCTGCGGAGACATTTCCTGCAGTGAGGACGGGGATGGTAAGAGGCTTGAACTGTTTTTACAAAGGAGAGAGGAACCGGTATGAAAAACAACAGGCTTTTTAAGACAAATGCGTTGGTCAGCCTGATACTGATAATCGGCTTTGCCCTTACGGCAATGCTCAGCTACCGGGCTAATTATCAGGCCTCACTCGACAGCATTGAGCAGGTGTCATCCCTGACTGCAGAGGGAATTTACTATCAGTTGTCGACGAAATTTACAAAGCCGGTCAACATCTCACTGACCATGGCTCACGACAGCCTGCTTAAAAATCATCTTTTGGAGGAACCTTCCCGTCTGGAGGATGAGGAGTATATCAGGACAACGAAAACATATCTCGATACATACCGGGAAAAATACGGGTTTGATTCCGTATTCCTTGTTTCTGCCGCCACATCACGCTATTACAATTTCAATGGGGTTGACCGGATACTGACTGAGGAGAGTCCGGAGAATACCTGGTACTACAATCTTCTTCAGAGCGATGAGGATTATTCATTGAACGTGGATAATGATGAAGTGGCAGGAGCCGACAATGTAATTACCGTGTTTGTGAACTGCAAGGTGAAGGCGGACGACGGTTCTGTACTGGGAATCGTAGGCGTCGGAATCCGGATTGATTACCTGAAAGAATTGATTCAGGATTATGAAGATAAATTCGACGTGACGGCCAGCCTGCTGGATTCGGACGGAATGATCGAGGTATCCACGACATACAACGGTTATGAACAGAAGGACTGGTTTGAAATCAACGGCTGTGAAACCATCAGGGGGCAGGTACTGGGCTGGGAGTCGTCTGATACCAACCTGGAGATATGGGTATCACAGGAGGCAAAGGGAACCGAAAAGAGCTATGTGGTTGCCCGCTATATACCGGAACTTTCCTGGTATCTGACCGTGGAGCAGGATACGGGGCGGATACTCGGCGACATCCGGATCCAGCTTTACATGACCGCAATATTGCTTGTGCTCATTATTGTGACGGTTCTGCTTGTCATCACTGCCGTGATACGTAATTTTAACAAACAGATTACCGAACTGATGGAAGAAAGACAGGGCAGTTTCAAGAGGGCTACTGAGCAGCTTTACGATAATATCTATGAGCTGAATATCACAAAGAACTGTACCGTGGGAAAGAGGGCGGAGGAGTATTTCGGAAGCCTCGGCGCCGGGGAACTGCCGTACAGTGAAGGCCTGCGCGTTATCGCCGAGAAACAGATTAAGGAAGAATTCCGGGATGGCTATGTCAGTACCTTTGAACCCTCCAACGTGATAAAAGAATATGATAGCGGCAACAACCATCTGCGCTATGATTTCCAGATTACACAGGATGGGAGCAATTATTTCTGGATGAGGATAGACGCTTATATCTTCTATTCCGTGGAGGATGCCTCGATTCATATGTTCACCTACAGGAAGAACATTGAGGCGGAGAAAGAGAAGGAAATGCAGGCTGTGATGGATGAGATGACCGGGTTCTACAGCAAGACGGAAACGGAACGCCTGATAGAGGGGATCCTGGCGGAGCACAGACCGGAAATGTATGCCTTCTTTATCTTTGACATTGATAACTTCAAGAACGTGAACGATCAGTTCGGCCACCTGTTCGGGGACTACTGTATCAGGGAATTTACCGGAATTATCAGGAGACACTTTGAGGAAAAAGATATCCTGGGACGGATTGGAGGCGATGAGTTTGCGGCCTTTGCAGCGGTGTCCGATATGGATTCGGTACGGAGAAAGGCCGGGGAGCTTACCCATTCCCTCGACACAATCATCGAATACCAGGATATGGAATGGAATATATCAGCCAGTATCGGTGTGGCGGTCTATCCGCCCGGAGGCCGGCAGTTTGTAGAACTTTACAGAAACGCCGACAGGGCCCTGTACCAGACGAAGGAAAAGGGAAAGAACGGTTTTACGATCCACGAGTCCTTTATTCCGGCGGAATAAACAGGAAAACCTGGGAAGTTTCGTCAAAAATTTATCATACAGCCATTGAAAGTTACCGTGAAATCATGTAAAATAAGAAATTGGCAAGAATAATATAAATGCCTTCTGTTTTACCCGTGATTTCCGGCATTTCAGTGGCTTTTTTTTCGGGCATCAGGCCCATTTAAGAATGCGCTCCGGGTGAAACAGGAGAAGAAGATAAAGGAGATAGATTATGAGCAAAAAACCAACTGTATTAATGATACTTGATGGTTATGGCCTGAACAGCAATTGTGAGCACAATGCGGTTTGTGAGGCGAAGACACCGGTTATGGATCAGTTGATGAGCCAGTGCCCTTACGTGAGAGGCAATGCCAGCGGCCTTGCTGTCGGTCTTCCCGACGGTCAGATGGGCAACTCTGAGGTAGGCCATCTGAATATGGGAGCCGGCCGGATCGTCTATCAGGAACTTACAAGAATTACAAAATCTATCAAAGACGGTGATTTCTTCACCATCCCGGAGTTTATGAAAGCAGTGGAAAACTGCAGGAAAAATAATTCGGCCCTTCATCTGTTCGGACTTGTTTCCGACGGAGGCGTACACAGCCATAATACCCACATCTACGGACTTCTTGAACTGGCAAAGAAAAACGGCCTGGAAAAAGTATTTGTGCACTGCTTCCTGGACGGCCGTGACACACCGCCTGCATCGGGCAAGGGTTTTGTTGCCGAGCTGGAAGAGAAGATGAAAGAGATTGGCGTCGGCTGTGTGGCTTCCGTGATGGGACGTTACTATGTAATGGACCGTGATAAAAACTGGGACCGTGTGGAGCGCGCATACAAAGTTCTGGTGGACGGCGAGGGAGAGAAGGCAGACAGTGCGACCGGCGGTATCCAGGCATCCTATGATAAGGAAGTCAATGATGAGTTTGTGGTTCCTTTCAATGTGGAGGAGGACGGTAAACCGGCAGCCCTGATTCAGGATGGGGATTCCGTTATTTTCTATAACTTCCGTCCCGACCGTGCAAGGGAGATTACAAGAGCATTCTGTGATGATGATTTCACCGGTTTTGCGAGAAAAAAACGTCTTGATCTGGTATTTGTATGCTTTACGGATTATGATGAGACAATCGGCAATAAACTGGTTGCCTTCAGAAAAGAGGAGATTACCAATACATTCGGCGAATTCCTGGCGGCACATGGGAAAACACAGGCAAGGATTGCCGAGACGGAGAAATACGCCCATGTAACATTCTTCTTTAACGGAGGAATCGAGGAGCCGAACAAAGGGGAGGACCGAATCCTGGTTCCGTCACCGAAAGAGGTTCCAACCTATGATCTGAAACCGGAGATGAGCGCGCCGCAGGTGTGTGATAAACTGGTGGAAGCAATTAAGTCCGGCAAGTACGATGTGATTATCATCAACTTTGCAAATCCTGATATGGTAGGCCATACGGGAGTCGAACCGGCTGCTATCAAGGCAATTGAGACGGTGGATGCCTGCGTGGGAAGGACCGTGGATGCCATCAAGGAGACAGACGGCGTACTTTTTATCTGCGCCGATCACGGCAATGCAGAGCAGCTTGTGGACTATGAGACAGGCGAACCCTGGACCGCCCATACGACGAACCAGGTGCCTTTTATCCTTGTAAACGCAGATCCTTCATACAAACTGAGGGAAGACGGATGTCTGGCTGATATTGCTCCAACCTTAATTGAACTGATGGGAATGGAACAGCCGAAAGAAATGACAGGAAAGTCACTGCTTGTGAAGTAATGGATACGAATCGGTGGACTGCATATCGCTATGCAGTCCGGTGAATAAATAAGGAGTCCGGTGAGCCGGACTCCTTATTTATTCATAGAGCTTGTGATAGATCTCTTCGCTGAGGGCGTCGACATAGGACTGGTTCGGCAGATCCTGTCCTGTAATCAGGCGATCCTGAATTAAATCAAACCGCTTCAGCTCCAGCTCCTCCCCGGTCAGCCTGGGTTCTTCTTTTTTCAGTTCCTCATCCAGTTGTGTTCCGGTCCAGGTGGAGGTAAACCATCCAATCAGTTCCTCCGTGCGCTTTTCTTCCGCCTCCGCCTGTTTTACGGCGGCGGCCAGGGAACTGCGGGTCTTGAATGAGACGGCGAGGCAGGCAAGGCCGATGAGCGTGATGACGGACTGGAAAAAGATTTTGGAGCCTCCGGCCATTGGAAGGTTGATAATTCCAGCCCAGCAGACAACGGCAAACACCACCGCAGCGCCTCCCACCATCAGAAAAGCGGAGCTGGAAGAACGGAGATCCTCGCAGCGCTGGCGGCCGCTTATATACACTCCGGCCGATGCGGCTCTTGTCCGGCTCTCCTGTGTTCCGGCTGTGCCGGAACTTTCTGCGCCGTCCTCCGGTTCACTGTCGCGGCTTAAAAGCGTCTCAAAATTCTCCAGGTTTTCCAGACTGTCCAGGTGGTCAAAATCAATCAGGCTGTCCATGAGCTGGGAGGCGTCAAACTCCTCCATGTCATGGTAGCGGTCCGTGGCAGCTTCTATTTTCTGCTGCTTCTCCAGTGCGCGTTTTTCGGCTTCATAGACTTCCTGGGATTCCACGAGCTCACCGCCGCAGTCACTGCATGTAGTGATTCCATCGACAAATTCCATGTCGCATTTCGGGCAATATGGCATAATCAGTTCTCCTTGGTATTTTATATAGGTTTATTATAAGATAGAAAAGGAGATACGTCCAGAGGGAGTTGAGAAATGAGGGCGCCTGAGCGGAGTGCGGCAGGCTGATAGATAATTAAACTTTTTTTAGTTTGGCGGCAACTTTTTTTCTTCTTTGACAGTCTAATGTTTGAAAAGGCAATAAAACGAAAAATTCGAAGAGGAGAAAAAATGATGAAATTAAACAAGGTTAAAAAATATGCTGCAATTGCAATGTGTGCGTTAGCTATGGTGAATGCGGTTCCGGCCATGTCTGTTTATGCGGCGCGGGGGAAGAGCCATGCTGCGGCGTCTGCCGGGAAGGATACGGCCAAGATGCAGGATATTGCGGAAAAGGTGCAGAAGGCATTTGAAAAACAGGATCTTGGAAAGGTGGCGGAACTTTGTGCTTACCCGGTGGTCATTTCCTATGCGAACGGTGAACTGGAAGAAATTCCCGATAAAGCCGGCTTTATGGCGCTGGGAAACTCGACGGTTTTTTCGCAGAAACTTCTCGATGCAATCGCTTCCACAAACATTGCAAAGCTGAGCGGCACCGGTAAAGGAAGCGTACAGATGGGAGAGGATTACGGGCTGGCTCTCTGCAAGATTAACGGGAAATGGAAAATTAACAATTTTATCTTAGACAGCGCTAAAAGCACTGCTTCCGATTCCGTCAATGTCAAAGATGCAGCCCAGATGGCGGAACTGATCCAAAAAACATTCTCCTACCGCGACCTGGAAACTCTTTCCAAAATGTGCAACTACCCGGTAATCATCACCTATGCCGACGGCAGTTCGGTGGAATACAGCACGGCCCGGCAGCTTATGGAATTAGGGGAGGATAAGGTCTTCACAAAAAAACTGTCAACGGCAATCGACCAGACAGATATCAAAAAGCTCCAGGCAATCGGAAACTCCGGCGTCCAAATGGGCAACAGCTCCGGACTTAACATGTACAAATTCAACGGCTGCTGGAAAATCAACCAGATCTATCAGTAACAAATACCCATGGGGTACCGCGCAATTGCTTTAATGAAGTGATTGCGCGGTATCCCTTTTTGATTGGCAATGAAAAGTTCGCGAAGCGTGCTTTTCGTTGTTCAGTCCGTTTCAGTCGCGCCTTTCTCCCCAATTAAATTCCTGTTTCCCCCGCTCATTATCCCGGGAAAGAAATTTCTTTATCCACTTCCATTTACCATCAAAATAAGATAGAATAAAAAGAGCGTTCAAAAGAAGGGAAGAGATACTGATGAACCGAATGAAGACAAGTGAACTGATGAAACGCTTTGCACCGTATTATCTGAGATATTGGAAGGTGCTGCTGTTTGATTTATTCTGTGCTGCTCTGACGACGTTGTGTGAGATCGTGCTCCCGCTTATTTTGCGGTACATTACCAATGAAGGAATGTATAATCTGGCCAATCTCACGGTAAAGACGATTGTCACCATCGGTCTTATGTACTTTGGGCTCAGAATCGTGGATGGGCTGGCCAGCTTTTATATGGCCTACACGGGCCACATTATGGGAGCCAGGATTGAGACGGATATGAGGAAGGACGCATTCTGCCATCTGCAGAAGCTGTCGGACAGTTTTTACAGCAACACGAAGGTGGGGCAGATAATGTCCCGCATTACGAGCGATTTGTTTGACGTGACGGAATTTGCCCATCACTGTCCCGAAGAATTTTTTATTGCATTCCTGAAAATCATAATCTCATTTTTCATACTGGCCAGGATTAATCTGCTGCTGACCGTAGTGATCTTCATCTTTATTCCCGTCATGGCAGTAACCTGTACTTACTTTAACCTGAAGGTGCGCGCCGCCTTTAAGATGCAGCGCAACCATGTCGGGGAACTGAACGCCCGAATCGAGGACAGCCTTCTGGGAAACAGAGTGGTCAGGGCCTTTGGCAATGAGAAACTGGAAATCGAAAAGTTCCAGCAGGATAACCTCAAATTCCTCGATATCAAAAAGCAGACTTATTTTTACATGGCGGCATTCCAGGACACGGTCAGAATGTTTGACGGTGTGATGTATGTGGTGGTCATCATTGCCGGCGGTACATTTCTGGTAAGAGGAGTTATAAGCCCGGGAGATTTGGTGGCCTATACGATGTATGTGACGACATTGCTGTCCACGATCCGCAGAATTATTGAATTTGCCGAGCAGTTCCAGCGCGGAATGACCGGAATTGAAAGATTCTGTGAAATCATGGATGCCGATATTGATATTTTCAATGAGGATGATGCAGTGGAGCTTAAAGATTCCAGCGGGGAAATTACATTTGAAGATGTTTCGTTTGAATATCCGGATGATCATACAAAGGTATTATCCGGAATCAATCTGACCATCCGTCCCGGGGAGAAGATTGCCCTGGTGGGACCTTCCGGCGGCGGCAAGACGACGCTCTGCAACCTGATTCCGAGGTTTTATGACCCAACGGAGGGAAGGATCTGTGTCGACGGGAAAGATCTGCGGGGAATTACGCTGGAGAGCCTGAGAAACCAGGTGGGCATGGTGCAGCAGGATGTGTACCTGTTCTCCGGCACGATTTATGACAATATTGTATATGGAAGGCCGGGAGCATCCAGGGAGGAAGTCATCGCAGCCGCTAAGATGGCCGGAGCCGAAGAGTTTATTGACGGGATGTCCGAAGGCTACGATACCTATGTGGGAGAACGCGGCGTGAAGCTGTCCGGAGGACAGAAACAGCGGATCAGCATTGCCCGGGTATTTTTGAAAAATCCGCCGATACTGATCCTGGATGAGGCGACATCGGCTCTCGACAATGAGAGTGAAAAGATGGTATCACAGTCTCTTGACAAGCTGGCGGTGGGAAGGACGACGCTCACGATTGCCCACAGGCTCAGCACGATCCGCGGTGCGGACAGAATTCTTGTATTGTCCGGCAATGGAATACAGGAAGAGGGAAACCATGACGAATTGATGGAAAAACAGGGAATCTACTATCATTTATATACATCTGCCAACGGATTTGAAGATGATGGGGCAGAACGATTGGAGGAAACAAAATGAAAATTGCAGTTGTGACAGACAGCAACAGCGGTATTACGCAGGCGCAGGGGAAAGAACTTGGAATCAGGGTTCTTCCCATGCCTTTTATGATTGACGGAAAAGAATATATGGAGGATATCAGCCTGACACAGCGCGAATTTTATGAGAAGATGGCGGAGGATCTGGACATCTCCACTTCCCAGCCGTCACCGGATTCGATTGTGGAGCTGTGGGACGGCCTCCTTGAAGAATATGATGAGATTGTCCATATTCCGATGTCCAGCGGCCTGTCGGGTTCCTGCCAGACGGCTCTGATGCTTGCTGAGGACTATGACGGCCGTGTCCAGGTGGTGAATAACCACCAGATATCCGTAACCCAGAGACAGTCGGCACTGGATGCCCTTACGATGGTTGAGAGGGGAATGAGCGCCCTGGAGATCAGAGAGGAGCTTGAACGGACCAGCCATAATTCCACGATTTATATTACCGTAGACACCCTGAAATACCTGAAGAAGGGCGGAAGGATCACACCGGCCGCCGCTGCCCTGGGAACACTTCTCAGACTGAAACCGGTACTCACGATACAGGGAGAAAAGCTGGACGCCTTTGCCAAGGCAAGGACGATGAAGCAGGCTAAAGCGATGATGATTTCAGCCATCCAGCATGATCTGGAGACAAGATGGAACGACAGGGAAGGGAAGAATACCCACCTTGAAATCGCCCACAGCAACAGCGGGGAGGCCGCCTTGCAACTGAAAGAGGAGCTGCAGGAGATTTTCCCGGATACGGATATTTATATAGATCCCCTGTCACTGAGTGTTGCGTGCCATATTGGCCCGGGAGGGCTGGCAATCGCGGCAGTGAAGAAAATCGAGAGCTAAATGAGAGAGATGAAGAGACTGAGAAGGAAATTAAAGCGTTCCGTAAGCATGAAGGTGCCGCTGCTTTTCTGTTTCCTGTTGGTGACTCTGGTGCCGCTTCTCATACAGGCCAGGTTTCTGGCCGGATTCTTCCGCCAGAGCCAGATTGAGGAGAGCATGATAGAGGCACAGAGCAAATGCCTGATGCTTGCCAACAAGATGGTGACCCTGGATTATATTAATAACCCGTCCAACAATCCCGGCCTGGATGCCGAGATGAATGTGACGGCGGATTTGTTTAACGGACGTATCATAGTCATTGACAGCAGCTTTAAGATAATCAAGGACACGTTTGATCTGACAAAGGGAAAAACCAGTGTCGTGGAGGAAGTCCTGCGCTCGTTTGAGGGAGAAACCATAAACCGGCGTAACAAAAAGAAGGATTATTTCTATCTGACTCTCCCTGTATATTCGAAGGCGGATGCCAAAAAGGTGGAGGGAGTCCTCCTGATGACGGCCTCCACAGAGAGCATGGCCCTTCTGGAGAGCCAGGTGATGCATAAGGCCGGATTCCTGCAGTTTGTGCTTCTGTGCTTTGTGATTGCGGTGGATTTCCTGGCGGCAACGTTCCTTATGAAACCGTTCAGAAAGCTTCAGGAGAGGCTGAACCTCGTCTCGGAGGGGAATCTTGACCAGGACATCCAGGTGGAAGATTACAAAGAGACAAAGGGGATATCCGATGCGGTCAGCCAGACACTGCGCAAGTTAAAGGCCGTGGATCAGTCAAGACAGGAGTTTGTATCCAACGTTTCCCATGAGCTTAAGACTCCCATAACCTCAATCCGGGTGCTGGCGGATTCACTGATGGGGATGGAGGATGCCCCGGTGGAACTTTACAAGGAATTCATGGCGGATATCTCGGATGAGATCGACCGCGAGGGCAAGATTATCGACGACCTTCTTTCGCTTGTTAAGATGGATAAATCTTCACCGGATATGAATATTGCATCTGTTTCCATCAATGCGCTGATGGAACAGATTTTAAAGCGCCTGAGGCCGATTGCCAAGAGGCGCAATATTGAGCTGGTATTTGAGAGCCAGAGGGAGGTCACGGCCGATATCGACGAGGTAAAGCTGTCGCTGGCCTTAAGCAACCTGGTGGAAAATGCGGTCAAATATAACAGTGAGGACGGCTGGGTCCATGTAGTTCTGGACGCGGATCATAAATTCTTTTATGTGAAGGTAATTGACAATGGAATCGGAATTCCGCAGGAGTTCCAGGAACATGTGTTTGAGCGTTTCTACAGGGTGGATAAGGCGCGATCAAGGGAGACGGGCGGAACAGGCCTGGGCCTGGCGATTACAAAGAATATTGTAATTCTGCACCAGGGGGCAATCAAGCTCCAGAGTAAAGAAGGGGAGGGAACCACATTTACGGTCCGAATTCCTCTCAATTACATTCCGTAATATCCCGTGACGGCTGATTCCTGTGGCGGCTGGTATGCCTTGACGGCTGATATCCTGTAACGGCTGGTATGCCTTGACGGCTGATATCCTGTAACGGCTGTATTCGGGTGACGGTTCACAGGCGGTATCCAGCGCCGGACCCTTAGATGTGAAAGGATGGAAGTATATTTGAAACGATTATTTTGCCTTATGGCGGCTCTGTTGCTGTGTCTTGGAATTTCAGGATGCGGGCAGGAGGAGAAGATTGCCGAGCCGGAAAAAGGCAGTTACCGGATTTATTATCTGAATCCCTCCAGGACAAAGCTTGCAAGCGTGGAGTACAAAACGGAAACAACTGATCAGGAGACTTTGATAGGGGAACTGGCGGGGCAGCTTTTAAAGGCTCCGGACAACCCGGATTATCAGGCTGCGCTGGGAGAAAAGGTAATACTTCTGGATATGAGAAAAGAGGATAATGTCCTTTACTTAAATTTTAATAAAGATTATACGGCGATGAAGGCGACCAGGGAGATTTTGTGTCGGGCGGCGATGGCAAAGACCTTTACCCAGGCAGACGGGATCGATTATATCAGCATCAACTGTGACGGACAGCCGCTCCTCGATCACCAGGGCAACCCGGTGGGGGCGTTTTCGGCCTCCGATTTCGCAGAGAGCATCTCCGATGTGAACTCCTTCGAGCGAGTGGAACTGAAGCTCTATTTTGCCAACGCAAAGAAAGATATGCTGGTGGAGGAGACGAGGGAAGTCGTCCACAATGTCAACACCTCCCTGGAGAGACTCGTGGTGGAGCAGCTGATAGCCGGTTCACAGGCAGGGAATTCGCCGGTGCTGCCAAAGGATACCAGAATTTTGAACGTGTCCCTGACGGATAATACCTGCTATGTAAATCTGGACAGCACCTTCCTTAACGGCGAGGTGGAGGCGGCGGATTATATCCCGGTCTACGCCCTGGTCAATTCGCTGACGGAGCTTCAGACGGTCAATAAGGTCCAGATTACGGTAAACGGATCGGCCAATGTGATGTACCGCAATGCCATTTCTCTTTCAACTCCTCTGGAGAGGGAGAAGAAGTATATAGCAGACGAGGAATGAGAACGCTGCCGCAGGATGGGGGTGGAATGGAGACTCATTAAACCTCCCCCGTCTGCCATCTTTCAGAGGCATCCCCGCACCTCAACTGAATTCCTACTTTGGAGGTAATAATATAAAAAGACCGTTTTTATGGATCGCAGGAGCATATGTACTTGGAGAGGTCGCTGCTTACTGGTTCGGTAAAATGACGGAATATACAGGACAGGCAGCCGTTATGGGCGGCTTGTTTGTCCTGGCGGCATTACTGGCGGCAGGCATTCTGCTCCGGCTTTATCAGAGAGTCGGAACGGGGAGTCTGCCCTTATTCATTGAGAATGAAAAACCCCGCAGAGTCTGCTGTTTATTGGTTCTTCTGACCTTGTTCTGCCTGGCGGGATGGTTCAGGATGAAAGCGGAAATGAAAAAATGGCCGCTGGAGGCTCTTCTGACAGAGAGGGAACACGGGGAGGGGCAGGGAAAAACGGTGGGAAAGCGGGTGGAGGCGGAAGGCCGGATCCGTGAAGTGGCAATTAAAAATGAGCTGTACACGATTATTCTGGAGCCGGTGACGGTTAATGCTGGTGAGAACCGGTATGAGGAGAAACGGGTTATGGTTTCGGTGGAGGCGAAGACGGTGGAACACTTGCCGGACAATCCGCTGAAGGCCGGGATGTATCTGTGGGTGAGAGGGACGGCGGAATTGTTTCAGGAGGCCAGAAACCCGGGAGAATTTGATTACCGGTTATATTACCGCTCCCAGAAACTGCGCTGCAGGATTAAAGCGGATAAGATAGAACCGGCCGGAGGGGATACGGCCGCGTTCCGGAGACAGATTTTATCCGTCAGCCAATTTGTGAAGGAGGCGCTTTCTTTTCTTTACGGTGAGGAAGACAGAGGCGTTTTTCAGGCCATTCTTCTGGGAGATAAGAGCGAGATGGACAGTGAGATACGTGAGCTGTATCAGGATGGAGGAATTGCCCATGTACTTGCGGTGAGCGGTTTACATGTCTCTTTGATCGGGATGGGGCTGTATGGATTTCTGAGAAAAAGAGGCGTTGGATACGGAAAAGCCGGAGTGGTTTCGGCGGCACTGCTTTTTTTCTACGGATCGATGACGGGATTCGGCGCCTCCGTTTTTCGGGCGGTTTTTATGGTTTTCTGTTCATTTCTGGCATCATATCTCGGGCGCACCTATGATTTACTGTCTGCCATGGCACTGTCCCTTATTTTGCTCCTTTTTGATTCCCCATACCTGCTTTTTACAAGTGGACTGCAATTGTCTTATGGTGCGGTAGGGGCCGTGGGGCTTTGCAATGACTGGCGGTCAGCGCAGGAAAAGGGGAGGAGATTATCGGGGGAGAGCGGAAAAAAGACGCAGGAAGGACATGTGGATGCGGGAACTATGCTGGGGGTGCTCCGGTCTGCCTTGTCTGTCAGCCTGCCGATTCAGGTTGTCACTCTTCCCGCGATACTGTATCATTTCTATGAATTTCCTCTTTATGGTGTGGTTTTAAACCTGGTGGTGATTCCGCTGATGGCATATGTAGCGGGAACAGGGATTGCCGCGGTCGGTCTTTATGGTATATGGATGGCTGTAATTATTTTGAATCTGGTGACAGCAGGCGGAGGGGAAAGCGGCGGACTGAAAAGCGGGCTGGAAAGGTTCCTTAGCGGAGCCGCATACTTACTCGGTACAATCAGTCATGGAGCGGCAGGCCCCGGACATTATATCCTGTCACTTTACCGTGAACTCTGCCGCTTTACCCTGAAACTTCCATTTGCAACGGTGCTGACGGGCCGGCCTCCGCTATGGTGTATTGGGGGTTATTATGGTGTACTGACAGTTCTTTACATTCAAAAAATAAAAATTGCGAAGGGTGTCAGAGGATACGAAAAAGGTGACGGGACTACTCATTCTCTAGTCAAGGCAGCAGCCTGTTTCTGCGCTGTTCTGTTTCTGATGGTAAGGCCGAGGATCAAAGGGCTGGAGGTTTATTTCCTGGATGTGGGGCAGGGTGATGGAATATTTTTCCGCACCGGGACTGTCACGGCGCTGACAGACTGCGGAAGCAGCCAGCTTAAAAGCGTGGGAAAGAACAGGCTGGTTCCGTTTTTGAAAAGTAAGGGGATTGGAAGGCTGGACTATGTTTTTATCAGCCACGGTGACAGCGATCATATAAACGGAATCGTCTGGTTGCTGGAAAATGAGGAGAATTTTCCGGTTGGCCATATTGTCATGCCCTGTCAGGGAGAGGGAGAGGAAGTTTATCAGCAGATCGAAGCGCTTGGGAAAATGAGAGGGGCGGAGATAGTCTATATGGAAGCCGGACAAATGCTGGATGAGGGAGCGCTGAAAATTAACGCGGTTTTTCCTGACAGGGAACTGTATTCTAAGGACAGAAACGGGCATTCACTGGTACTTTCCGTCATTTATGATGAATATAGCATGCTGCTGACCGGAGATGTGGGGACTGCAGGTGAGAAGAGAATGCTGGAAAATGGGATATTGGAGAAGGGGGTGCTGAAGAATGGGATGTTGGAGAAGGGGGTATTGGAGAAGAGAATGCCGGAGAAAGGGATGTTGGAGATGAGAGCGTCGGAAGAACAGTTTAAAGGAAAACTTTCGGTTTTGAAAGCGGCCCATCACGGTTCGTCTACCTCTACGGGGAAGGAATTTCTGGCCTGCCTGAAACCGTCGGTCACGATTCTGTCATATGGCCGGGGAAATTCATACGGCCATCCTTCGCCGGAGGTGGTGGAACGTCTGGAAGAAATAGGAACCGAGATTTGGAGCACGGAACAATCGGGCGCCATTCACATTACGACAGACGGAAAGAAAATGAAGGTAAGCGGTTTTCTGCTGGACAGGAACCGTGGTTCCGGTCTATAATACCAGCAGGAACAATCTCCTGACGGACTGCTGCGGGACAGAGAGGATTGT
The DNA here is from genome assembly GCA_958349075.1 of uncultured Clostridium sp. Lineage (GTDB taxonomy): Bacteria > Bacillota > Clostridia > Lachnospirales > Lachnospiraceae > Otoolea. The sequence continues at coordinate 1,122 of CATWBR010000022.1, read as the reverse complement.
GTTTTAATAAATAATCACAGGTTTAGTCAGCGGCAGAGAGGAACAACGGGTGGAATGAACCCCGGCTATATTTAGAAGCACGAAGGAGCAGATTACAGATGCAGACAATCAATGAGGATATAAAAAGCGGACAATATAAAACGGTTTATCTGCTGTTCGGGGAAGAATCATTTTTGAAGCAGAGTTATAAAAAGAAGCTGAAAGAGGCCATTGCCGGTGACGATACAATGAATTACAATTATTTTGAGGGAAAGGGACTGGATGTGAATGAGCTGATCAGCCTTGCCGATACGATGCCGTTTTTCAGTGACAGGCGTCTGATTGTGGTGGAGGACAGCGGATTTTTTAAGACCTCCGCCGATGCGCTGACCGACTATCTTCCCTCGGTACCGGATACGACATGCATTGTATTCGTGGAAGATGCCGTGGATAAGAGGAACAGGCTTTTTAAAAAGGTGAAGGAGCTGGGACATGCTGCGGAAATGAAACGGCAGGACAGCGCACAGCTTGCCAGATGGGCCGGTACAATCCTGGCACAGAATGGAAGAAAAATCACGAATGCCACGATGAACCTGTTTTTGGAACGTACCGGCGACGATATGGAGAATATCAGGATGGAACTTGAAAAGCTGATTTCCTATACAATGGGCGCCGATGTGGTCACTTCGGAGGATGTGGAGGCCGTGACAACGGTCCAGGTGACGAATAAGATATTCGATATGGTCAATGCCATTGTAACGAGGAAAACGAGGCTTGCCATGGATTTATATGAAGACCTCCTCACGCTGAAAGAACCGCCGATGCGTATTCTGTTCCTGATAGCAAGACAGTTTAACCAGTTATTACTGGTTAAAGAATTGACGGCAAAGGGAACGGACAGGGGGACGATTGCATCCAAACTGAAGATTCCCCCGTTTGTTGCAGGAAAAGTTTCGGCCCAGGCCGGAGCATTTACAAAGGAACAGATTCTTAACTGTGTGACGGGATGTGTTGAGGCGGAGGAAGCGGTAAAGACGGGAAGGCTGAATGACAGGATGGCGGTTGAACTTCTGATTACGAAAAAATATTGAGTTTATTGAGCAGATGAGGACGCTGCCGGCAGGCCAGGGGCCGGGTGGGGTG
>CATWBR010000021.1 GCA_958349075.1 uncultured Clostridium sp. | reverse complement strand
TAACATAATTGTAGTACAATATTTCTCATAATGTTACATTGAAAGAAGGTGAAGAGTGAATGAATCAGAAACATAAAGCAATGGCGCAGAGCCGGGGAGCGGCGAGAGATTTGACGGTCTGTGCACTGCTTTCCTCCCTGATTGCGGTTGGGGCCTTTATAAAAATTGTCATTCCGGTGGGCGCGGACACCATGAACTTTACATTGCAGTGGTTTTTTGTTTTGCTGGCAGGCCTTCTTCTGGGATCCAGAAAAGCATTTTGGAGTGTGGCAATCTATCTGCTGGTCGGACTTTCGGGAATTCCTGTTTTTGCACGGGGAGGGGGTCTGGGATATCTGATCCGTCCTACTTTTGGTTTCCTTCTGGGTTTTGCCCTGGCAGCGTATGCCATGGGAAAAGTATGTGAGTGGATGCATTCGTACAAAACAGCAGTCTGTCTTTTTGCGGCAACAGCAGGGTATATAATTTATTACGGAATGGGAATTCTCTATTTTTATTTTATTACCCATTTTGTAATTGTGACTCCGCATACGGTAGGATGGGGCGCCATTTTCGCCGTTTACTGCCTGCCGACTATGCTGCCGGACTATATTCTCTGCATCGTGGCTGTTATGGTATCGAAACGCCTCCGGCCGGTTGTGGCGCAGGGGATGCGCTGATTTTGTCAAGGACATAAAAAAAGAAGGCGTTAAGTCATTTTATGGATTGACGCCTTTTAAGTTAGGAGAGTATATGCGTAATATCTGCCGGCAGATCTTTTCCCGGAACTTCTTGTGTTGAAATATCTTTCCAGAAGATTTTTAGCAGAATGACTCTTTATTGCTTTTTTAACCAATTTTCTTTTGGCATCACCTGCCCTTCCAAGCCTTGTATTTCCCACAAAAACCAATATTTCTGCCCGTTACTGTTCTAAAAAAATGATTTATATGCATCTGATAATCTATATGTTTGGAAGAACTATTAGATACAGTTTATCTATTGCTGACCGGCGCAGTTCCTGTGCACGGTGCCTGCGTGACAAAAAAACATGGCAGACCAACCCCGTTAGAAAGTGTCAAAAGTCCGGAATGCCGTTTTCTGTGAGGCATGAAACAAAAGCTTTTATGGCAAAAATTTGATAACTAAGAGCAATATATTTAATGGCTTTCGTCCCCCTTCATTGTTAGAATTTTCTTACAACAGTACAGTAAAGGAGGCAACTTGATGAAAACGTATTCTCACATTTTTGAACCGATTAAAATCGGAAGCCGATATTTAAAGAACCGGATTGAAGCTGCGCCCATGGCTCTTTCCAATTTAACCCCGCAGGCTTATCTGACTCCGGAGAATGTTGCGGCCTATGAAGCGAAGGCCCGGGGCGGCGCCGCAATTGTCAACATGGGGGAAGCCAGAATCGACCTAAAGACCGGGATTTCTCATGAGCTTTGCATCGCCCTCGACGATCCCGAAGTGCTCCCGTCTCTCCTCATGGCCACTGACGCCATCAAACGTCATAATGCCATTCCTGCGATTGAGCTTGTTCATCCGGGCGGGCGAAGCAATCCACTCTATTATGACGGAACCATCTGGGCGCCCAGTGCAGCCGAAGGCCATTTGGGAAAACCCTATACTGAGTTGGATGAAGAAACAATCAGGTATATTGTAAAGCGCTTCGCCGACGCAGCCGAGGTTGCCGTTTACGGAGGAGTTGAGATGATTACGATTCATGGCGGCCATGGATGGCTGCTGCATGAGTTTCTTTCGCCGCTCAACAACCGCCGAACAGATAAATATGGCGGAAGCCTGGGAAACAGAGCCAGAATGTCTCTGATGGTAATAGATGCCATCCGGGAGCGGTGCGGAAAAGATCTGATCATCGAATTCCGTATGAGCGGATCTGAGCTGGTTGAGGGTGGCCTGACGCTGGAAGACCAAATTGAGTTCGCTAAACTCATCGACGGAAAGGTTGATTTGATTCACGTATCCTCCGGAACTTTCCACTACCCTGAAACAAACCTGCATATGTTTCCTTCCCTTTTCCTGAAGCATGGCTGCAATGCATACCTGGCGGAAGCAATTAAAAAAGAAGTAAAAACACCGGTTGCCACGGTTGGAGCGCTCGGCGATCCGGATCTGATTGAGGAAATTATCGCCGGCGGGAAGGCGGATATTGTCTGTATGGCAAGACCGATTATTGCCGATCCCGACCTGCCTAACAAGATCCGGGACGGACGGGCTGATGATGTTACCCCGTGTCAACGGTGCAATGCATGTATCAGCGAATCCTTTGTGCCCTACATTAAATACTGCTCCAGAATTATCCGTTGTGCTGTGAACCCAACTGCCGGACACGAATTTTATGAACAGTTTGTGCATGATGCCAAGGAACCCAAAACAGTTGTAGTGATAGGCGGCGGCCCTGCCGGGATGCAGGCAGCTATCAAGCTGGCAGACAGAGGGCATCACCCTGTCCTGATAGAGAAAGAAGCACGCCTGGGAGGCGCGGTTAAATTTTCACAGTATGTCCCATTTAAACAGGACTTGTATCGATTTATGAATGTACTTATCCGTCGCGTAAATGAACGGAACATACGCGTGATGTTGGGGACGGAGGCAACGCCGGAGCTGGTCGGCTCTCTGCATCCGGATTATGTAATAGCTGCAATGGGGGCAGTTCCCATTGTACCTCCGATACCCGGCATTGACAGGGAAAATGTGGTGCTTGCCGTTGGCATGCATGAACATATGGAGGACGTATCCGATGAGGTGGTTATCGTAGGCGGCGGACTGGTAGGCTGCGAAGAAGCGATCCTTTTAGCCGGCCAGGGAAAAAATGTGACGCTGGTAGAAATGAAGCCTGAGCTTTGCCGCGACGCTCCATACCTGCATAATCAGGCAATCAGGAAAGAGCTGGCATCATTGGGAGTAACCGTATACACTTCCTCGGAGTGTAAAGAGATTTTAGAGGACGGAGTCCATATTCTTAGGAAGGAGAAGGAGCTTACAGTTTCAGGAAAGACCGTTATCATTGCCGCCGGAGTCAGAGCTCTTTATTCTGAGGCCGAATCCTTCAGAAGCTGCTCAAAGGAGCTGTGGAAGGTGGGGGATTGTAAAAAAGCGAGAAAAATTCATGACGCTGTATATGAAGGGTATAATGCCGGCGCGAGGATAGAGTAAAAGGAGGCTGCTATGGAGTGTATAAATTACGTAATTGGCTTTTTGGTCGGTATTGTGTGGCATGATGCTTTAGTAGTACTTCTGGTTTCAGCAGGCCTCTACTTTACTTTGCGGAGCCGGTTTGTTCAGCTTCGTCTGCTGCCTCAGATGATACGATTGCTTAAAAAGCCAAGTTCAAACAAAGCGGAACAGGGGATTTCATCTATCCACGCGTTTTTAGTTTCTGCCGGTGTCCGCATTGGTACCGGAAACATTTCAGGAGTAGGAGCCGCCATATTTTTTGGCGGTCCCGGTGCAGTATTTTGGATGTGGCTCATTGGTATTATTGGAGCAGCGTCTGCGTTTATAGAAGCCACACTGGCCCAGATATATAAGGAAAAAATCAACGGAGAGTTTATGGGAGGACCTTCCTACTGCGCTGAGAAAGGACTTGGAATTAAATGGTACGGGCCGGTCATGGCAGTTGTTATTGTTGTAAGCTGCCTTTTAGGTTCGCCCGGCATCCAGTCAAACGTTATAGCTGCATCACTTCAAAATTCATTTTCCGTTCCGCCGGTAGCTACTGCGGCTTTAATGACGGCTGTTCTGGGGTATATTATTTTCGGGGGCATTCGAAGAATTGCCCGAGTATCGAACTATCTGGTTCCGCTGTTATGCGCTATCTATTCGGTAGTGGCTATCGTCGTTCTGGCTGTGAATATAAAAAATCTGCCGGGCGTTTTCACTCTGATTGTAAGCTGTGCGTTTAATAAAAATGCTGCATTTGGAGGGATTGCCGGCAGCATGATTGCATGGGGAGTAAGGAGAGGCGTATACTCTAATGAAGCCGGGCTCGGGACCGGAGCGCCTTTTGCCGCCGCTGCAGACGTGGGACATCCGGTAGAACAGGGACTTCTTCAGGCTTGTTCCGTTTACTTAGACACGATAGTGGTATGTTCTATAACCGCCTTTGTAATCCTGCTTACCGGCAGTTATAATGTGGTTGGAGCGGACGGGGTGACACTGCTTGTGGAAAATCTTCCCGGAGCAGATGCAGAAGCTGGATTTATACAGGCAGCGGTAAACTCTGTACTTCCATTTGGAAATATCATTATGGCAGTCCTGCTTGTGCTGCTTGCCTTCACAACTTTATACGGGGGCTATTTCCAGGCGGAAGCCTCTTTAAACTATCTCATTCGTCACCTCAAACAAAACACACAAAAAAGATATACCATAGCAGCCCGGTTCATACTTCTTGTTTCTGCTTTCTGGGGCTGTATCGCTCAGGCTGAAACAGCCTGGAATCTTGCAGACCTTTTTGGCGGTATCATGGCATGGTTTAATCTGATTTTGATTTTGCTGATTTCAAAGCCGGCCTTTATTGCTCTGAAGGACTATGATAAACAGTGTAAAGCCGGTTCAAACCGTCCAGTCTTTCATCCGGAACAACTGGGAATTCAAAATGCTGAAATCTGGAATGAAATCAACCGGGAATAGATGATGTCTCAATCAGGGAGGAATATCATATGGCTCATCAAAACAAATTTTATCCCCGCCTTTTTACGCCTCTGACAATAAAGGGGCGGACGCTTAAAAACAGGATTGTTGCTTCACCTCAAAACGGAGCACCCAATCTGGTTCGCGCCGGAACGCCGGGAAATACTAATTTTACCGAAACAGCCGTGCAGTACTATGGTGGCATTGCCAGGGGCGGTGCAGGGATCGTAAATACCGGCCATTTGGGAGTGGATCCGGAATATTACCTCGGCACTGATCACGATCACTTTGATTTTTATTCAAACGATGTGACCAGTACGCCCATGTTAACTGCTATGGCAGATACCATACACGCTTACGGAGCTCTGGCATCTCTGGAGCTGAACCATGGAGGCCATCTTTGCCGCCCGGTACATAGAGATTATCTTCTCGGCCCCTGCGACACCGTCTCACCGGAAGGAAACGTCCGGGCAATGGATGAGAAAGAGATGATCCGGGTAGCTGGCTGCTTTGCAGAAGCGGCCTGTCTGGGGATGCGCTGCGGTTTCGATATCATCAATGTCCATGGGGGACACGGCTGGCTCCTTGGCGCTTTCTTTTCCCCGGTTATCAATAAAAGAAGCGATTCTTATGGAGGAAACTGGGAAAACCGCGCCCGCTTCCCCAGAATGGTCCTTGAAAAAATTCGGGAAAAGGTTGGCAACTCAATGATTATAGAAATGCGTTTCAGTGTCAGCGAGTATACAAAGGGGGGGATCACTCTAGCCGAAGCAGCCGACACGATCGACAGCTTAAGCGATATAATTGATATTGTTCAGTGCACGGGAGGAACGGTGGACAATCCATATTCCGAAGGTTATACCATGTCCGTTCCCTATATTCCCCATGGCTGCAATGTGAAGCTGGCTTCGGAAATGAAAAAAAGAATTCGCAGCAACATACTAATGGAAGTAGTAGGTGCGGTAAATGAACCGGAGCTGGCCGAACAGATTCTGGCGGAAGGAAACAGCGATCTGGTTGCCATGGCCCGTTCCTTTATGGCCGATCCCAACTGGGCGGAAAAAGCCCGCCGCGGTAAAGCCGGGGATATCCGCCCCTGTATCCGCTGTATGAGATGCTTCTCCTCCAGTACGCCGCAAAAAAGCAACCGGAGTAAATGCAGCGTCAATCCGAGACGCAGCCTTCCCATACGGCTGCCTGCTTCAGAATTGCTATTTGAGCCAAAACAGGTGGCTGTTCTTGGGGGAGGGGCTGCCGGTATGCAGGCGGCCAAAGAACTGGCAGAAAAGGGGCACCACGTTACCTTAATTGAAAAGAGAGACCGCCTGGGAGGCGTTCTTACATTTACAGATCATGTTGCCTTTAAAGATGACCTGCGCAGATACCGCGACTACTTAATCCGTCAGGTGACAGGGCATCCAAACATTGATATCCGAATGGGTACGGCCGCTACCCCTGAACTGCTGAAACATCTGCATCCGGATGCCGTCGTCGCCGCGCTGGGAGCCACCCCGTTTATCCCGCCAATTCCCGGCGCAGACAGAAAAAATGTAATCCATGCTGTAGATATGTTTGGACGTGAGAATGAACTCGGAGATAAAATTGTTCTCATCGGAGCCGGATTTGTCGGGTGCGAAGCCACGGTTCATCTTCAGTCCCTGGGTAAAACGGTTGATGTGGTAGAAATGGCAGAGCGGCTGATGCCGGAGGAACCTTCAATTGAAGGTGAGAGCTTCTTTACACAATACTATATGATCCATGATTATCAAAGCGATAGACTACCCGCTGCCGATGAAAAAGAAACCGGACGTGTAAAAATTCATCTTCAGGCAAAATGTATAAAAATAGAAGAGAATGGAGCTTTAATCAGAACCGGAAATGGCTTTGAAGAGTTTATAGAGGCCGATACCATTGTTATGAGCACCGGTTTCCGTTCGAACAAAAGACAGGCCGAAATATTTGAGGATGCTGCTGAAGATTTTGCCGTCATTGGCGACTGTCGTAAGGTAGGCAATATCATGACGGCTTCAGAGGATGGGTATTACGTATCCCTGCAAATTTGATCAGGTATTGCTGGTATCGGTTATAGAGCGCATCAATATGAAAACAGTTGCTTAAAAGAGCGGAATGAAAAAGCGGCAGGTGCTGAACGGCACTTTGCCGCTTTTATGGTACGCCCCCTATGTCCGGAAAACATGCGACAACCTGCATTCAGGAACGGGTGTTTGGGGGCATTTCTTTCCTGCGATATTGAACAGGAGACATTCCCACGTTGCGCCGGAAGCAGCTACTGAAATAATTTGCGCTTTCAAAGCCGCATTTTGCCGCAATCTCTCTAACGCTATATGAGGTAGCGTTTAGTAGCAGCTTGCCTTGCTCAATCCGGTAATCGGATAGATATTTTGTCAGGGTACAGCCAAAGCATTTTTTAAAGAGCCGTGTCGTATAGAAGATACTGTATCCCATCATCTCAGATATCTGCTTCAATGTGATCAAATCGCCATAGTGATTACTTATATATTCTATAATCGGTTCCCGGAATGCCTGAACATGATCGCGGCTTGAGATTTTTTCCAGCTTACCCGTCAAATAAGAATAGTACTCCATCAGATACTGTATATTATCTTCCGCATAGCTGCACCGCAGCATCATATCTGCAGACTTTGCAGTCACTGAGGATACTTCATTTTTATTATCTATGCCGCATTTGAGGCAGTAGACCTCAAGCGTATGAATTAACCCTGCAAAAGCCGCCTTAAACTGTTTGGGTGTAACCTGTTCCTGATGCATGAGGTTAACCACTTCGATAAGTATCCTGTAAAAACGGTTTTTATCCCCGCTGCTGATAGCGGCGCAAATGGCGGGATAATAGTCAAGTATTCCTGAATGCCGGGCTTTATGCGTTTGCGTCCCTTCCGCCTGATAGGATATAATTGCGGCTGTTTTACTCGTATAGAAACTATTATATAAGCGTTCCCTTGCCTTCATATAGGCAACAGGGAAATCTGAAAGTTTACGGCAGAAATCACTGATACAAACGGTGACAGCGACTGTTGTATCCCGATAAATAGCCTGGCTGACCGCAACAGAAAAATCCTGCAGCTTCGAATAAAGCTGGTCGGATGTCTTGTTTTCCGGCATGCATAAAAAACAAATTAAGGTATCCAATCCAATCAAATTAGCCGCAAATCCCGGATAATCAGAAGCCGTTATAAATGACTGCAGACAGTTCCAGACAGCCGCTTTGACAGAAAATTCTCTTGTCACTTCAAGCTCACTGTATTTATTGAGATAGTCATCCACTTGAATCAGCAGAATTACATTCGGCAGACGGGTTAGTCCCATAGTTGCCAGCGCCTGCTTCTGGTACTCCTGTTTTATATTCCTGTAAATGAGACTAAATCCTAACTCCGATGCATACATCTCATCAACACAGCGCTTTTTCTTCCAGTAATTCATTAAATTCCTGGCTTCCTGCCGTTCCTGCGCCGAACAGTAGGCTCTGTTTCCATCCATTGACCCACCTCAACAATACAGACCCAAATAAGAACCTTTGCAACTTTTTACTTTTTGTCCTCCACACATCTGGACAAGTTGTAATTTGATATTATGCTTATCGTACTTAAATTTCAGTGAAAAAGCAATCTGATTTTGATAAAATTAGTTTGCTGATTTATCGGACCTTAATAGAGCACGGAACTGCCTTTGATATTGCGGGAACAGGCGTGGTAAGCCCAGTCAGCATGAGGGACGCAATTCTTGTGGTGGCAGAATATGGCCGTTTTTCCGATCTCAAGTTGTAAGTCCCAGTTACATAAGGTATAATCTGTGCAGATGGAGTGACAGCAGAAAATGGGATGGAAACTGCTTTTTCATACACGCCGGGCGCAGGCGCAACACAGCAATATCCGGCAGACGGAGATGAACTGACAGAGAATGTACGGGAAGAAGGGGGAAAGGAAAAGTGGAGGAGAGCAGGGAGAAGGAGGTTATGGAGGCGGCGCTTCAGGCCGGACATCTGCTTCTGGAAAATGGAGCTGAGATTTCCAGGGTGGAGGAGACAATGGAGCGGATTTGCCGGTATTATGGGGTGAAATCGGGCAGTACCTTTGTGCTTTCAAACGGGATATTTGCCACGGCGGGCAGTATAAAGGAACCGTTTTTTGCGAAGGTGGAGCATATTCCGGTGAGCGGTACGCATCTGAACCGGGTGGCTGCTGTAAACCAGCTTTCCAGAGAAATTGAGGAGGGGCGGTATTCACCGGAGGAAGTGTCAAAACGGTTGGAAACAATACGGCAGATGCCTGGAAAAACAAAAACAATGCAGGTATTGGCGTCGGGCTGCGGCAGCGCAGCATTTTGTTATCTGTTCGGCGGAAAAGCGGGGGACAGTGCGGCAGCCTTTGTGGCGGGCGTGCTATTGTATATTTATATTCTCTATGTCAGCAGCCCTCATTTTTCTAAAATTATTGGAAACATAACAGGAGGGGCGCTGGTTACGGTTCTGTGCAGTCTGATGTACCTTTTGGGGATAGGAGAGCATTTGAATTATATGGTCATAGGCTCCATAATGCCGCTGATACCGGGAGTACCGTTTACAAATGCCATAAGGGATATTGCAGACGGCGATTACATTTCCGGGTCAGTGCGGATGATGGATGCTCTGTTGATTTTCTTTTGTATTGCCATCGGCGTGGGAGTCGGATTCTCTGTGATCGGATGGGGAACGGGAGGACTATTATGACAGGTGGAATGTTTTATGAACTGATCGTTCAAATCGGTGCGGCAATGGTGGGAACGGTTGCATTTTCCCTGCTGTTCGGAGTGCCGCGGGCTTTTTATCCGTGGTGCGGAGTGATTGGAGGGGCTGGCTGGGCTGTCTATGCGCAACTGTCCTCTGTGTGGAGTCCGGCTGCTGCTGCTTTTGCAGCTACGACGGTAGTGATATTCCTTTCCAGATCGGCTGCGGTAAGAAAGCGGTGTCCGGCCACTATTTTCCTGATATCCGGCATCTTCCCGCTTGTGCCCGGCGCGGGTATTTACTGGACGGTTTATTATCTGGTCACGGAACAACTGCGGTTGGCAGTTTATACAGGTTATGAGGCCGTGAAAGTTGCGGTCGCAATTGTTTTGGGAATCGTTGTCGTATTCGAGATACCGCAGGAATGGTTCCGATGGGCTGTGAAGAAAGGAAAACGATACAGAGAAGAGTAAGGGGGGATTAGAGGTTATATAAATAAACTCTCTGTCACATGTTTTGACACACATTGGTTGTAGAAAAGCATAAATACAGGATGATTGACGCCATACGTATTTTTGTTCGTCGTAATTTAAGAGATTGAAGCGATAGAATAAAGTTGTAAGTGACAGTTAATTAGGGTATAATTTATGCAGTGAAACGAAGGAGGATAACGATATGAAATTTGGTTCTCCATATACGCCGGGAGCAGGAGCGATGCCGCCATACCTGGCAGGCAGAGACGAACTGATAGAGAATGCGGATAAATATTTGACTGCCATGGTAAAAGGATATCCGCAGCAGCCGATTATTTATTACGGTTTGCGCGGAGTTGGCAAAACTGTCTTGTTGAATGCGGTCGAGGAGAAAGCAGACGACCTGGACATTTTATACGATCATATTGAGATAGCAGAAAAAAAGAGTTTTATTAAGCAGATTACAAATTCCTCGAAGAAGATGATTCACAGGATGAGTGCAGTGGAATCTGCAAAGGATTTTGCAAAAAAGGCATTGGGGATTTTACAGGCGTTCAGTATTTCCTATAATCCTGAAGAACAGACATTTAGCGCGGGATTAACGGAACCTTCCGGCTACGTTGCTACGGGAAGCCTTTCCGATGACCTGACGGATATGTTTGTCACAATGGGGAGAACGGCGGTAAAAGCCGATTGTGTAATATGCTTTTTTATTGACGAGATACAATATATGAGGGATGGGGAGATGGAAGCTCTGGTGAATGCTCTCCACCGTGTGAATCAACTGCGTCTGCCAATCACCATATTTGGTGCAGGACTTCCAAAAGTTCTCAGAATTCTGGGAGAGGTAAAATCCTATGCAGAACGGCTGTTTAAATTCATTCCGGTCGCAGAACTCACGCCTGAGGCGGCGAAGATTGCTATTATAAAACCGGCAGAAGATTTTGGAGTTATGTATGAATCGGATGCAGTGGAAGAAATTCTCAAGTGGACGAAAGGCTACCCCTATTTTATACAGGAGCTGTGTAATACAATCTGGGAATATACGGACAAGGAAGTAATCGGGAAAGCAGATATTGAGCGGTTAATTCCTACCTTTTTGAGTCATTTGGATGAAAGTTTTTTTAAGGTACGGTATGAACGCTGCACTAAAAAAGAGCATAATTTTCTCTTTGCAATGGTTAAATGCGGGAACTTACCCTGCACCATATCAAATGTAGCTCACTTTATGAATAAAGATAAACAGGTGAATTCAATATCACCGCTCAGAGCACAGTTGATTAGTAAAGGAATTATTTACTCAACAGGGCATGGAGAAATAGATTTTACAGTTCCGTTATTTAGTGAGTATCTTAAACGCATTAATCCGGAATTAAAAATAGAACAAGGGTAGAATCAGTTGAAAGAAGATTTTATGTTTCCCTGTGGGCCATGTGCTCATAGGGACTTTTTATTGAGTGGCAATGAAAAGTTCGCGAAGCGTGCTTTTCGTTGTTCACTTCGCCTATATCGTGAATTTCTTTGCGAGACATTCCACTGAATAAAAATCTAATCGGAAGCAAGCTATAACATGACCATGGATCTCTATTATCACAATGCGAAAAGTGTCCGGAGACAGGAGATGGAGAAGATAGCAGGAGAATTTTCTGACACAAAAATTGACACACATTTGTGCCCGGACGCCTGTGCAAACCCTGATAAACGAACCCGCAGAGAGCTGCCGCCCAAAGTAAACGCTCAGGAGAAAACCTCGTAAATACAACAAAAAAACCACCCCGGCCAACGCCAAAGTGGAATAATATTCTTTAGGGGGGCCGGACGACTTTCGTCGTCCGGTATGAGTATGAAAAAGCTTTATTATTTCAAGCAATACTTGAAACAAAGGCCTGTCATCCTTTCGGATAACATATTTGTATTATAAAAGAGATTTGTGACCAAAGTATGTACCACCGATAAAAAAAACATAAACATAATAAAAAAATAAAAAACCCTTTGAAAACAGAAGGAAATTGTATATAATAGTAATCGGTATAGTCTGCCTGAATGACATATGGCGCTATTTTTGTTTTATGAACGATAAAAGAGGATAGAATACAAAGCAGGAGGAAAAACAAGTATGATGATGTCCAATGACATTGGTATCGATCTTGGCACGGCCAGTATCCTTGTATATATTAAAGGGAAAGGCGTTGTCTTAAAAGAACCGTCAGTAGTAGCCATTGACCGTGATACAAATAAGATTATGGCCATTGGAGAGGAAGCACGCCTGATGATCGGAAGAACCCCGGGTAATATCGTTGCGGTACGTCCGCTGCGCCAGGGTGTTATTTCTGATTATACAGTAACAGAGAAGATGCTCAAATATTTCATTAATAAGGCAGTAGGCAAGAAGACGCTCAGAAAACCGAGAATCAGCGTCTGCATTCCGAGCGGCGCCACCGAGGTGGAGAGAAAGGCCGTTGAGGATGCCACACTGCAGGCAGGGGCAAGAGAGGTTTCCATTATCGAGGAGCCGGTTGCCGCGGCCATCGGCGCAGGTATTGATATTGCAAAGGCCTGCGGTAACATGATCGTAGATATCGGAGGAGGTACGGCCGACATCGCGGTAATTTCCCTGGGCGGTACGGTTGTAAGTACATCTATCAAGGTAGCCGGAGACGATTTCGACGAAGCTCTGGTACGCTATATGCGGAAAAAACATAATCTTCTGATCGGTGAGAGAACAGCCGAGGAGATCAAGATTAATATAGGCGCGGCCTACAGAAGGCCGGAAGTAATCACGATGGAAGTCCGCGGACGTAACCTGGTAACCGGTCTTCCGAAGACGATTGTGGTTACATCGGACGAGACACTGGAAGCGCTGCGCGAACCGGCCCTGCAGATTGTGGATGCCGTTCACAACGTGCTGGAGAGAACACCACCGGAGCTGGCGGCCGATATTTTTGACCGGGGTATTGTACTGACCGGAGGCGGTTCCCTTTTAAGCGGACTCGACGCTTTGATTGAGGAGAAGACAGGCATCACTACGATGATTGCGGAGGATCCTCTGACGGCAGTGGCTATCGGTACCGGTAAATTTATCGAATTTGCCCACGGAGAACTTACACCTAAGAATTATGACTAATAATCTTGCGGTTCACAGTCCTGACAAAGCGGCATTTCTGTGAATAGTACGGGAATAAATTTATGGCAGCAGTAAAAGGATATGTTGAGAAAATCAAATACCGTAATGAAGATAACGGCTATACGGTTATGACCGTCACCGGGACCGAGGATGGGCAAGAGTACATTCTGGTCGGCAATTTCTCCTATATTTCGGAGGGGGAATTGGTGGAGGCGACGGGCCGCATGACGGAACATCCGATTTACGGGGAACAGTTGGCGGTCGAGAGCTATGAGCTCAAAGCGCCGGAAGACACTGTTTCAATGGAACGATATTTAGGCTCCGGTGCCGTGAAAGGCATCGGGGCTGCTTTGGCTTCAAGGATAGTCAAAAAGTTCAAGGCCGATACCTTCCGCATTATGGAGGAGGAACCGGAACGGCTGTCTGAAATCAAGGGGATCAGCGAAAAGATGGCGATGGCCATCGCGGAGCAGATCAGTGAGAAGAAGGATATGCGGCAGGCCATGATGTTTTTGCAAAACTACGGCATTTCCATGAATCTCTCGGTGAAAATCTATCAGGAATACGGACCGGCCATGTACAATGTGATTAAGAATAATCCGTATAAGCTGGCAGACGATATTCCGGGAGTCGGGTTTAAGATGGCCGATGAGATTGCTTCCAAGGTCGGAATCTTCACGGATTCTGACTTTCGTATTAAGAGCGGTATCCTGTATACACTCCTCCAGGCCTCGGCCAACGGCCATACATATCTGCCGGAGGAGGAGCTTAAGGCTCAGGCCGCCGAGCTTCTGAAAGTGGATTCGGAGGCGATAGGGAAGCACCTGATGGATATGCAGATCGATAAGCGCCTTGTCGTGAAGAATGTGGAAAGCGCCGGACGGATGTCCCCGGCCGGCGGTAAGGCACCGATGGGAATGGGACGCAGGCCGGAAGAAGGGGTTGGAGAGTTCTCTGAAGAGGGACGGGACGCTTATGAAGAAGTTCAGGAGTTCCCGGAGGAAGCGCCGGAAGTCCGAAGGGGAGTTTATGCGGCCCAGTACTATTATACCGAACTCAATACCGCCAGGATGCTCCACGATTTGAATATCACGGGTTCGGAGCCGGAGGAACAGATACGGAAGAGCCTTTCAAGGATTCAGGAGCAGGAGAAGATAGAACTAGACGAACTTCAGATCCAGGCCGTCATCGAGGCGGTCAACTGCGGCCTTCTCATCGTAACCGGAGGACCCGGTACGGGAAAGACGACAACCATCAACACAATCATCCGGTATTTTGAGATGGGAGAGATGGATATTCTCCTGGCGGCGCCTACGGGAAGGGCGGCCAAGAGGATGACCGAGGCCACCGGCTATGAGGCCAGGACAATCCACCGCCTTCTGGAACTGAGCGGAATGCCGGAGCCGAATGAGAAAAGCCAGAATTCCGGGATGCATTTTGAGCGGAATGAGGAAAATCCCCTGGATGCCGATGTGATCATCATCGATGAGATGTCCATGGTGGACATCCACCTGATGCACGCGCTCTTAAAGGCGGTCAATGTGGGAACGAGATTAATCCTGGTGGGCGATGTGGATCAGCTTCCAAGCGTGGGACCGGGGAATGTGCTGAGGGATATGATTGATTCACAGCGCTTTCACGTGGTGAAGCTGACGAGGATTTTCCGTCAGGCGGCACAGAGTGACATTATTGTCAATGCCCATAGAATCAACGACGGCCAGAGAGTGGATTTGGCAAAGAGAAGCAGGGATTTCCTGTTTATTAAGCGCGATGAGCCCAATGCAATTATCAATGCAATAATCACGCTGGTGAAGGAGAAGCTGCCCTCCTACGTAGGGGCCAATATCTTCGAGATCCAGATTATGACGCCGATGCGCAAGGGAGCGCTGGGGGTAGACCGGCTGAACACCATCCTTCAGGACTTTTTAAATCCGCCGTCGCCTGACAAGCCGGAGAAGGAAGCGGCCGGCACCCTGTTCCGACTCGGTGACAAGGTAATGCAGATAAAAAATAATTATCAGCTGGAGTGGAAGCTTTGTAACAAATACGGGATCCCCATTGATAAGGGAACCGGCGTATTTAACGGTGACACGGGAATCATCCGTGAAATCAATGCCTTTGCCGAGCTTCTCACCGTGGAGTTTGACGAGGGAAAGCTGGTGGATTACAGCTTCAGGCAGCTTGAGGAGCTGGAACTGGCATACGCCATCACAATCCACAAATCCCAGGGAAGCGAGTATCCGGCTGTTGTGATCCCTGTCTACAGCGGTCCCAGGATGCTGATGACCAGAAACCTGATTTACACGGCCGTTACAAGGGCGCGTTCCTGTGTCTGTCTGGTGGGACTACCGGAAGTGTTCCAGCAGATGGTGGACAATGCAATGGAACAGAAACGCTATTCGGGCCTGAAAGCCCGCATTGAGGAGCTGATTAATTGAAAATAAGATACAAAAAGGCGGCGTCCGTTTTCCTGGACGCCCTCTTTCCAAGGCGATGCCCTGTCTGTGGGGATATCGCAGCGCCCAGGGGGAATCTAATCTGCCCCGTCTGCCGGGACAAACTTTCTTTTGTAAAATCCCCTGTATGTAAAAAATGCGGCAAGGAAGTAATGAGCGGGACCATCGAATACTGTTTTGACTGCGGCCGCCACCGGCGCAGTTTTGAGCATGGAATTGCGCTGCTGAACTACAATGAACTTTCCGGCCGCTCTATGGCTGCGATCAAGTATAAGAACAGAAGGGAATACCTGGATTATTACGCGGAGGAAGCAGTAAGGCGCTGCGGTGCGAAGCTGTCGGCAATGGAGGCGGACTGTTTGATACCGGTTCCGATCCATCCGTCCAGATACAGGAGCAGAGGTTTTAACCAGGCCCTTGTCCTGGCCCGGAAGCTGGAGGAGCGGACGGGGATACCCGTCTTCCCCGACATCCTGAAACGCAATAAAAATACCGAACCACAGAAGGAACTGGGGCCGGCCGGGAGGCTTAAAAACCTGGAACAGGCATTTTCGGCAGGGCCGGTCCCGGCCGGAATCAGAAGCGTAATTCTCATAGACGACATCTATACGACCGGAAGCACGGTAGAGGCATGTACGCGCGTACTCAGGGCAGCCGGAGTAAAAAAGGTATATTTTTTTGCTGTTTGTATTGGACAGGGGCAGTAAAGTAGGATATGATAATAGGACAGGAAAACAGAGAGTTTTTCGGAAAAAGCATTCGTGTATGCGAACGATAATGGAATGAAAAGGAGTTTATAAAGATGCGTGAATTAGAGTATCAACTGGTAAAAGAAGATTATAAAAACTGGATACACTGGAACGTGCTCCGCAATGAATCGAAAAAAATGAAGATTTTTTCCCTGGTTATCTATGTTGGTTTTGTCGTAATTTATGTAGGGGGAAGCCTCAATTCGGCCAAGGGCAACATGGCGGCGCTCATCCCGTCCATCGGTATGGCACTGTTGGTAGGAGCGGCGATGTTTTACACCACCTCCCATCACAATCAGGAGCGCATGATCTGGAAGAAGAGCGGACTGAAGAGACTGGAGAAGAATAACAATTTCCCGGTAGTCCACTTAACGCTTAACGATCTGGGACTCGTTATGGAAGTCCCTTCCGAGAACGTGACAAAGGAATACCGCTACAGTGAGCTTTTTGGAATACTCGAGATCGAGAGGCTGTTTCTTCTGGAGGCCAATGACAAGACATGGCAGTTCATCGCCAAATCTGCGTTCAGCAGCCAGGAAGAGATGGACGAATTTAAGGCATTTATGGAAGAAAAGATAGCCGACGCCAAGGAAAATCCTGAAAAGTATGAGAAAAAAGAGGAGATTCCGGAAGAAACACAGGCAGCCGGGAATGACGGTGCAGATGCGTCTTATGAAAGCGGCAGTTCATATGGTTCCAATGAAGAGGCGGAGGAGATCGAGCCCGTTGACACAAGCAATATGGGAAAAATCGGCAAGATGGCCCACATCATGGCGGCTATGGCGGCAGAAGCTGAGAAAGAAGAGGAGTCTTCCGTAAGATCGGAAGAATCTGCGGAGGCGGCAGCCGGAGAGGAGTCCGTGTCGGAGGAAACGTCTGAGACCGTGACGGAAGCGGCGCCGGAAACCGTTTTCGTGTCCGGGAACGAGTCTGTGACGGAGGCGGCTCCAGAACAGGAAGTGGTTTCCGCGGCAGAGGCCGACGGCAGGGAATCCTGAGAATAGGAAGCCAAAGATAAGAAGAACGGCAGAAGCGTGACAGTGCAGGAGGGTGAGCAGAATGGAAATCCGTTGGGCAGAAGAAAGCGATTTACAGGGGATGGTTGAGATTTTCAACTATGAAGTACTGAACGGTACGGCATCTTTTTCAATCAGACCCAGAACCGTTGAGGAGAGAAGGGCCTGGTTTAAGCAGCATAACAGGGATGCGTTCCCTCTGATTGTGGCGGAGGAGGACGGTGTGGTTGCCGGGTATGCCAGCCTGTCCGTATACCGTGACAACGATGCCTATGCTCCAACAATGGAACTTTCGGTCTATGTGGCCCATGAATACAGAGGCAGAAAAGTCGGGGAAGCGCTGATGACGGAGCTTCTGCGGATTGCCAGAGAGAAGGGCAAAACACATGCAATCATATCGGTGATTACATCGGACAATACTGCCAGCATCCGCCTGCATGAGAAATTCGGTTTTGAATGCTGCGGGGTTACAAAAGAAGTAGGGCAGAAGTTCGGCCGTTGGCTTGATACATTGTTTTATCAGTTGATAATCTGAGTGCAGCTCGGATCCGTGGAGGTGAAGGCCAATTTATGAAGGGAAGAGCGGTAAGGAGAATTCTGCTTCCGGTTCTGGCAATCGTTTTTATTGCACTGAATCCCCCTTGTTCTGCGCATGCCGACTGGGCGCAGGATAAGTTTGGCTGGTGGTACCAGGAAGATGACGGCAGCCATCCCGTTTCCGCCTGGAAAGAGATGGACGGTAAGTGGTATTATTTTAAAGATACCGGCTACATGGCCGACACACCGATGATTATTGACGGGATACAGTATTATTTTCATAGTTCCGGCGCCATGGTATCGGATGAGTGGGTCGAATTCATGGGAGAATGGTACTATTTCAATAAAGACGGTTCATTGGCCAGAAGCTGCTGGATCGGCGATCTCTATTATGTTGATAAACTGGGAGCCATGGTGAAGGATAAGCGTGTAGACGGGATCTATATTGACGAGGATGGAGTTGCAGAACATCCGGGGGACGATTTTTTTGATTAAAAGACAGACATTGGAGGACAACTTAAGGTGAGCCGTACAATATTAAAATTTTCATCGATCGTAATTTTGGCCCAGGCGATTCTCACTGTTATTTCGGGGATAATTCTGGCGGCCGGCAGCAGTGCGCTGAGCGGGACGGAATATGAGTCCTTGATTGGAGCTACAATTACGCTTGCCATGGTTGCGATAGTGGAATCCGTTTTCCGTGGAATTGCAGCGATTGTGGGACTTCGGAGCAGCAGGCCCGGTTCCGGGACAAAAGCCGTATTTGTTTTGGGTATTATTATGGTGGCCCTGGACGCGGCGGGGTTAGTCAATACACTGCTCACAAGTGCACAGAGCGCGCCGGCATCCCTGATTGCGGTGGCGATGTCGGGATTATATTTATTTTCGGTGTTTAAAATCAGAAAAGAAAATGCGGAGGGAAACTGAGTTTCCCGAAGATGGAAGAGAAAGCTTCCGGGCTCAATGAATCAGCCCGGAAGCTATTTTTATGAAATTGGATGTGATATGAAGCTGTCCGGCCGCCTTTGTGAAACATTATATATC
>CATWBR010000020.1 GCA_958349075.1 uncultured Clostridium sp. | reverse complement strand
ATCATATACTTTGTAGATTATCACTCCGGCAAAATATAAAAACAGGAAACCGGCAACGGCATATAACATCGATCCGGATGAATCTCCCATCTCTTTTCTCCCATAAATATTCAGTGTCTTTACAGTTACCGCTCCGCGCTTATGCGGCAGCTTCCACGGAACTTCTGGAATAGGATTTCTGTGCCTTGTACGGATCCGGCCTGAACAGCATGTAAAGCATGAGCGCCAGGCAGATTAATGCAATTACCGTCCACGCGTTGAATGCAACGACGCCGGCAGCCAGGCCGCCTAACTGATAGATGCAGAGGGCAACCACATAAGCGAAGATGTTCTGGTAAAGAATTGCGAACCAGAACCATTTTCTGGACTGGAACTGCTGTGCCATTGTGGCAATTGCCGCCAGACACGGGGAATCCAGAAGGTTAAATACCAGGAAGGAGAATGCCGCAATCGCAGACGGGAACCATGTCTGGATAGCCATCGCAACTGCATCCGGATCCTCTGAAAGCTCTTCCGACACATTGGCCAGAACGCCCATTGTACTTACAATCGCTTCTTTCGCCGTAAAGCCGGAGATAGAAGCCGCTACCGGCTGCCACTCGCCGAAGCCGAGCGGACGGAACACAATCGCGATTGCGCCGCCGACTATGGAGAGAAGGGATGCGGAAGAATCTTCCACAAGGCCAAATGCTCCGTTTTCAAATCCAAAGGTGGATAATGCCCACATTACCACGCAGGCCAGGAACAGGATGGTACCTGCCTTGATGATAAATCCTTTCAGACGTTCCCACACATGGAGAAGCACCGTCTTAACGGAAGGAATATGGTAAGCCGGAAGCTCCATAACGAACGGAGCCGGTTTTCCGGAAAATGGTTTTGTCTTTTTAAGCATGATAGCCGATACAAGTACTGCACCGATACCAAGGAAATACATTAACGGAGCCATCATTCCGCCAATTGCGGCACTGCCTGACAAATGTCCGGCCATGACGCCGCCCATCAGTGCGATTACAGGAAGCTTAGCACCGCAGGGTACAAAGGTGGCGGTCATGATAGTAAGTCTTCTGTCGTTGTCCTGCTCAATTGTCTTACTTGCCATGATTCCCGGGATACCGCAGCCGGAAGAAATCAGCAGCGGGATAAAGCTCTTTCCCGACAGTCCAAAGTGGCGGAACACACGGTCCATAACGAATGCAATTCGGACCATATAGCCGCAGTCCTCAAGGATAGAGAGGAAGAGGAACAGGATCGCCATCTGCGGAACGAATCCGAGAACAGCTCCCACACCGCCTATGATTCCGTCCACCACAAGGCTCATTATCAGATCCGACGCCCCTGCCATTTCAAGCAGTCCGCCGGCCCATCCCTGAACGGCTCCAACAAAGGTATCATTGGTCCAGTCTGTTACAAATGTTCCCAGCGTCGTCACGGAAACGTAGTAAACGCCCCACATAACAAGCACGAAAATCGGAATCCCCAGAATCCTGTTAGTTACAATGCTGTCGATCCGGTCGGAAACGCTCATTTTAGCCGCCGGTTTCTTTACAGTGTCCCCGATGAGTTTCTGTATGTACTGGTATCTCTGATCCGTGATTACGGATTCGGCGTCGTCATCGTATTCTTTTTCCAGATCTTTTGTATAATTTGAATACCGGTTGTCTTTTTCCAGTCCAAACTGTTCCAGAACCTTGTTATCCTGTTCCAGCAGTTTAATTGCGTACCATCTCTTTTCTCCCTCCGGGATTCCGGTAGGAAGCTCCGATTCAATCTGATCCACTCTGCTCTCGACCCAGTTGTCAAAAATCGCCTGCACTTCCGGAGCCTTGGATGCCTTGGCCTGACGGATTGCCGCCTCCACGACCTCGTCAAGGCCTGTTTTCTTGAGCGCGGATGTCTCCACAATCGGGCAGCCCAGCCTCTTTGACAGTGTCTTTACGTCAATCTTAATGTTATTCTTTCTCATCAGATCGGCCATGTTAAGGGCGATTACCACTGGAATTCCGGTTTCGAGAAGCTGTGTCGCCAGATAAAGGTTTCTCTCGATATTGGTCGCATCCACCAGGTCTACGATGACATCCGGTTTTTCCTTTAAAATGAAATCTCTGGATACTACTTCCTCCAGTGTGTAGGGGGACAGGGAGTAGATACCCGGAAGGTCGGTTACATTGACTTCCTCCCCCGTTTTTCCTTCTTTCAACTTTCCTGTCTTCTTCTCAACCGTTACACCCGGCCAGTTTCCGACATACTGATTTGCTCCCGTCAGCGCGTTAAACATGGTTGTTTTACCGCAGTTCGGGTTTCCTGCCAATGCAATATGTATTGCCATTTTTTTCATCCTCCTGCCATTCTCGCAATTATATTAACTGAATTTCTCGTTAAAACAACGAAAAGCACGCTTCGCGAACTTTTCATTGCCACTCAGCAAAGGTTATTCGAAGCTAACCCACCGGCAAAATATTATGCTGATGTGTCTCAGGCGCCTATCTCCTCGATATCCACACAATCAGCATCATCCTTGCGCAGCGAAAGCTCATATCCCCGGATTGTAACTTCAACCGGATCTCCGAGAGGCGCTACTTTTCTGACAAAAATCTCACTCCCCTTCGTAATTCCCATATCCATAATACGGCGCTTATAGGCGCCTTCTCCGTGGATCTTGACCACCTTTACGGTAGAACCCACTTTTGCTTCTTTCAGTGTCATGACAGTGCTCCTTCCTTACCATTCATTCCCTATATTTTTATATACTGCAGCGCAACTATTCAGTGTCTTCCCAGCTGCGCTAAAACCGCGCTCCCGGTCAGACCAGGATATGGCGGGCCTGTTCTTTATTAATTGCCACTCTGGACTCCTTCACGTGGACGATCACATCGCCGTTTAACTGCGTAATCAGCTTGACCGGAGTTCCCTCGTTAAATCCCATAGACTGAAGATGGGAGCGCACCTCTGAATTACCGCTTACCCTCTTAATTGTGTAAGATGATCCAACCGTACCCATAGAAATTGGCATATTTACCTCCCTTTCCATATCATCACCCTTTCGTGCATGACATTAGGATAAACAAACTAAAATTAGTTCTTTCTAACTCAACAATAAGGTTAGCACATGCTAACCTTATTGTCAATCACTTTTTGAGATTTTTTTCCACTATCTGCCAGAAAACCGTGTTTTCGTCCCCTTCCTATCTCCTGCCGCCAAATCCGCTTCAGCCCTGTCAAAACCGCTGGTTACCGCCATATCGGACAGTCCCGCCAAAACCGGCGCACCGTACCATTTTCTTCCATCACAGCTCTGGCCTGCATTCAATGTCTGCCCTTTTATTTTCTATTCCTCTGCCTGCATTTGCGGCCTGTATACTTCAAATACCGTATACTCTCCCTCGAAATGGTATCCGAGCTTTTCGGCCAGTGCCAACGATCCCCTGTTCTGAGCATCCCAGCTCGGATAAATCCCTCTGTCCAGGCACTCCAGGATGAGCTTTGAGGCGCCGGCCAGGGCAAGGCCTTTCCTACGGTGTTCTTCCTTCGTGTCTATCTCAATCTCGATTCCGCCCCGGTATACTGTATAGGAGGATACCCCCGCCACAAGGATGCCGTCATGCAAAATGGCCGTTCCAAGCCCCCTTCTTCTGTAAGTTTCCCAGTCCGGAAATTGGGAGCACAAGTCCTCGGACCACTTTTCTTCCTTAGCCATGTGGTAAATCTTTTCATCTATCATCTTTAGTTCATAGCCGTCCGGAAGTGCCGCCGCCATTTCCCTTAACTTTTCGGATTCAAAAATATCCGGCTCTTTTTTAATTGCGTAGCGCACAACCTGCGTTGCATTTTCCTTGTAAAACTGCCGGATTAACTCCGACCATGCTTCATTTTCCGGAACCATAATCGTAAAGCCGGAAGCCGCCTCATCCGGCCAGAATTCAACCAGCTCTTTAAAAGGCTCTCCTGCCAGAAAGCTGAAATCAGCAATAGTCAGCCTGGCCGAGCGCGGCTCTGTCATAGAATCCGCCCACGCACTGCCCATCTCTCCTTGAAGAACCGACCATATCATTGTCTCCTCCCACCCTTTATACAGCGGTTCCAATTTTTCAATGTTCTCACCTGTTATATGGTAGATACCCATTATCTCTCCCTTTTCCTAATGAAAGGCGGTTTCACCGCCCGTGTCCGCCGTTCCATGGTATTCCGTGTTCTGCCCTTCCGCCCAAAACCCAGCCTGACTTCGGCCAGATTTAAGCCACCCTCTCCCGTTTATGGAAACTCAATTTCCTGCCGGAAAACCCCATCTGTACGAAAATGCCCGCCACGATAAACATCAGGCCGATCACAGAATAGGTATCTATCTCCTCCTTCAGGAACAGAGCCGAAAACAGGACTGCCATGAACGGTGTAATATAAACAAAGTTTGACAATCTGGCCGTGTCTCCCCTTTGAAGGGCCAGCGCCCACATAAGAAAGGCCGCAGCGTCCATAAAAACTCCAAGCCAGATGATGCCGGCCGTCTGAACTCCCGTCAGGGAAACGGATTCTCCCTTTGCGAAAAACCAAATCCCGGAGAACAGCGCTGCGGTAAAAAAATAGACCGTCATGCTGACAAACTGATCCCTGTTATCCTTCTTATTCAGAACATTGAAAGCCCCATAGCAGACCGCCGCCAGAACACAGCTCAGCATGCCTTTCAGATTTCCGCCCACGAGCCCGGCCAGACTTCCCTTGGATGCTACAAGGACGACGCCTGTAAAAGAGATAAAGATTGCCATGCTCTTTCGAACCGTAAATTTTTCTCCCAGCCACAGGCAGGAGAAAATCACAGTCATGACCGGCCACAAATAATTGACAATACAGGCGTCACCCGCAGTCAATACGGACAAGCCGTAAAAATAGAGCACCGAGTACATGAATTTCCCCAGAAAACCGAGGGCGATCATTTTCACGTAATCTTTCACCCCATATTCTAAAAATTTCTTCCCCTTGCCCGCTGCCACATTCACGGCAGCCAGAAAAATAAAGGCAATGAGAGAGCTTAAGAATACCGTTTTCTCATTGCTCAGCCCGTTTAATAAAAGTTTAGCAAAAGGCGGCATCATCCCCCACAGGACAATGGTTCCCCCAGCCATCATATATTCTTTCTTCATCCCCGTTCTCCCTTTTTGTTATTACTGTTCACTCCGTGCCCAGTAACACGCTGCGCGATGCACAGAAACGGCAAAAACACCTCGCGGAATACTACCTGTGAACAGTAATTTTCATATTGTTATTACTGTTTTACAGTATAACGCAAGGGCTTTTCACAAACTGTAATCTATGTTACAATTATCACAGAATCCGTTACGGTTCAGCCATCGGCCAAACTATAACAAATAATGTGCGGAAAGGAATAAATCATGATAAAAGTACCGGAGTCCCTGTTCTTCTACTTTGAGCAGGCAGGAATCACAAGAACGTTTCCTCCCGGTGGTATCGTCTATATGCAGGGCGAACCGGCCGGAACCATCTTTCTGATCAAAAAAGGCCGCGTACGCATCTATTATATGGGCGACGACGGCAGGGAAACGACTCTTGCCATCATGGAAGCCGGCCGCCTGGTAGGAGATTCCTCTTTCCTGTCCCAGTCCTCCCGCCCCACCACGGTAAGCGCCGTCAACGAGGTCGCGCTCATTTCGTGTACAGCCCAGAGCCTTATGCCGTACCTGATGAAATCAGAAGAGCTGTGCCTCATTCTTTTTCAGCTTCTGACCGATTCCTGCAATCATCTGTGCAGTCAGGTAAAACGCCTGACGCTCTACGACCGGCACCAGAAGGTGGCCAG
Source organism: uncultured Clostridium sp. (assembly GCA_958349075.1). Lineage (GTDB taxonomy): Bacteria > Bacillota > Clostridia > Lachnospirales > Lachnospiraceae > Otoolea. The sequence continues at coordinate 13,839 of CATWBR010000020.1, read as the reverse complement.
TTTTCTTCTGGAAGAAACGGAATACCCAAATCCCGATAAGGGCATCATCGGTTCCACCCTGCCCTACTCCCATGAAGAACTGGCAATCTGCGTCGGACTGAACCGCGTGACCGTGACAAAAATCCTGAACGAATTCGGCGGCCTCGGCTATATCAGTCTGGGATACCGCAAAATCACCGTCACAGACAGAACAGGTCTGGAGAGTCTCTTCCCCTGACCTGTTCCGCCTCGGCGGTGATAGATTGGCGTCTTATGGCAGTCACATCACAGAACAATCCTCAGTCCCACTCCCACTTCCTCTACCGGAAGGACCTCGTTCATTTTCGCCTTGGCCTTGAACGATACGCAGTGGCAGGGGTAGAACGAGCCCACATCCAGCTTCTCAAGGTAATCTACCGTTCTTTCCAGACGGTTGTCCGTGTCAAACAGATGGAAGCCGCCCAAAATTCCGGCAATGCGCCTCTCGCCGCATATCTCCATCGCATATTCCGTAATGTTACAGATTCCGCTGTGGGAACAGCCCGTGACTATAAAAAGGCCCTTGTCCGTTTTCAGCGCCAGAGCCGAATCATCCATCACATAATCCCGCTTCTCCACTCCCAGTATTTTGCAGGTTCCAATCTGTTTTCGCTTTTCAAACTCATTTTTCTGCGGAATTTCTCCAAGGAAGACGCAGTTCTCCGTGATAAAATATGGGGCGGCGCACGGTTTGTATCTGCCCACCCTCATCACCTCGTCTTCCGTGAGGGGAGAACCGATATCCAGTCCGGTTTCATCCGTCTTTTCGCCGAAGCACCCCGGATGTGCAATGATTTCCACATTCCTTAAATCATTTTTCTCCGCCAGCCGGCAAAATCCTCCCGTGTGATCATTGTGTCCGTGTGAAAACACCAGATGCGTGATTGCCTCAAGTTCCACTCCCATCTTCGACGCGTTCAAAATAAAGGCCGACGAATAGCCGGTGTCAAAGAGGATACGGCAGCCGTCTGCTTCTATATAATAACTCACCGCCGGTTCTCCCAGAAAATATTGATCTATGTATGTGTTATTGTCTGCTAATACCCTGATTTCCATCTTATTAAAACCATCCCTGTTTTAAATTTTTGCTGCTGCCCTGCCGGAGCCGCTTTCGTCACTCTTTTGTTTTTTGTTCCAGTATCTCAAGTTCCTCCAGAAGCTTTTTGTCCTGAGGATTAAACGAGCGTTCATCGTAGGTATTGAGGAAATAAATGACAACTGTTTTTCCGTTCACACCAATAATTTCTTTGCCCGTCTGAGTAAGATAGTAATTCATTTCCCCGTCCATGTCCAGCAAAACGCTGCCTTCAAGGGACAGTTCCTTCTGTTTGAGATAGAGGTTCAGATATGTTTCTTTTTTTAATTCGGCCTGAACCGTTCCTATATATCTGCAGTTTTTTTCATATTCACTGCTCCTAAAATCAAGTGTGTTCCCCATATCCAGCCTGCGAAAGATAATCCGCTCCGATTTGCAGGCCATATTGGAGGTATTCATATAGAAACCTTCTTCCTCTTCTCCCCAGCCCAGTTCCTCCGGAGACAGTCCCTGGGCAATAACTGCTCTCTCCTCCTCTGTGCTTCCCATATACCACTCCTCACCCGAAATCCCATAACGGTAAGTTTCCTGATAGGGATAAAAGCAGAATGCCGCTATCAGAATCAGGAACGGCGTTACGGAAATAAACCGCTTAATGCCGTATTTCCGATCCGTTTTTTTCCTGTACTCCTTATGCAGGAATATCAGATACCCCGACGTTATCAGGAAAGCCGCCGCAGAAAGGACCGTAGTCCTGAATGCCAGGTTCTTCAGCCCGCAGCTAATTCCAATAATACTGATTATCATGCTTCCAACCGTATTTAACGCTATCTCATCCCAAAACAAATAGAATTCCGGAACACTTCCTTTCCCGTTCCTGTGGCGTACCGCTTCTCTCTGCCTGAGCTTCATCCCAATGACGGGAGTTTCCCAAATCCAGAACAGTGCAAGTGCGATACAAATGCAGGCCAATAACTCCAGTGGTTTAAAATGATGAGTGCGGCGAAACAGATTCATGATAAAGAGTATCAGATATGGAACCGCCAGCAGCAAATTCATTCCGGTCATACAGAGCATGGCCTTATTCTCTTCTTTCACAGTCACTTCCCAGGGCCCCTCCGGATGACAGGGAGGATATACCGTATAGGGCACAGTTGGGCGTGCCTCTTCCCTGCTGTAGAAAACCACGAGATTTTTTAACGACGTATTATAAATCCAGCCGCTCTCTTCCCATCGCTGCCTAAACTCCGTAAACTGTTCCGTTTTTTCCTCTTCTTTGGTCACCTTCTTACCGTATATGCCAATTGAAAAATGATATTTTCCCTGGGCCGTCATCAGGAAATCCCCTCTTTGGCCAAAATTAGAGAGCTTCTTAATCATATAGCCCTCCCCAGCCTTCCGCTCAAAAAAGCGTTCCAACTGCTCCGTCTCCGACAGGCTGTACGAGATACGGAACGTGTCATAATCTTTTACCAGTCCGGACATATGGAATCCTCCTTTCTGTATGCAGCCGCATGGGAAGTCTGCTCTTACCCATCCAAGCGGTTGTTACCATTTACAGACCTGATATAAGAGCGGTCCGGCAAACAGTAACAAGTGATTGCACCCTTCTTCTACTCTTATCTTATCATACCCGGCTGCTGGAAGATCCTTACAAAAAGAGTGAATTTCTTACAGTTTCAAGGCACAGGCGCCGTCTCCGGCAGCATCCGGGGAACTGAAATAAAGAGTCTCCGGGAGCTTACCTGCAAAACGCTGACCGGATACCGCACTGACAGGTTTCCGCCCTCAAAAAAATATGGCCGGGATGAGCATTTACTCTTTCCAGGCCATATTTTATAATTTTATTCAATCGGTTCAGAACTAACGTTCCCTGCCCGCATCTGCCACAATCAGCGCCCCTAAAGCCGAGAGCGGGAGCTTCGAATCGGGATGAAATTCCCGTATCGTCCTGTAATAACCGTCCTCCCTTAACAAATCCGCAAATGCCGTTCCAAGTGGGTACTTCCCGCTGATAATGACAGGAACGTCACGGTCCGTCCAGGGCCGTCCGGCTCTTTTCAGTACCTCAATATCGTTCTGCAGAACGGCCCCCAGGAGAAAACAGGCAATCTTCTGATGATCCGGCTCCACAAACTGATTCAGGATTCTGGCCTGGAAACACGCGTGGGAAAAACCGCCCGCTGCCGCCGCTCTGCTGCCCTCAAGCACCTTGGTAAGATCATATGCATCCGGCTCCACAAAGCCGTTTCCTACCGCGTCTGCGATGACCGTATGATGCGTCACCGCGGACAGAAGCTCTCCGCTGAGCGTAGTAAGACAGCCGCTTATCTGCCCTTTTTCATTGATCGCCACAAGCTTCATATGGGAGCCGGGCAGTACTAGCAGGCAGGGCCTGCCTTTGGGATATGCCTCCAGTACGGCAATGCTCTCCACTTCCTCGCCCCGCATCATATCCATCGCCCGGTAATTTTCCATCGTGAGCGGAACATCACAGTTTTTCACTCCGGGGATAAACAGGATTGGAAGCGGACAAACATCCTCTATCAGAACTTCCCGCATCTTCCCCGCCAATTCAGCAGCTCCTGCCGGGGCGGCCACATGAGGAATCTCATACAGGCCGGAGCCGGATGTTATCATTCCGCTGGCAATCACCCGCTCCACATCGCAAAAACCGGTAAGATGGTTTTCCACCAGGCGGTGAATGCAGGTTCTGACCGCCTCCCTGAGTTTCCCATTATGGCCGTCCACGGCCGAATCCCTTACCCCCGTCCCGGAAGTCTCGGACGCAACAAATTCACGGTTTCCGTCTATAAGAACGGCTCTGGTATTGGTTGTTCCCCCATCGATTACAACTGTATACCCCTTCATCCTTCACCCGCTTCCCGTACCTTCTCCACGAACCGGCCGGCCAGCTCCTCCAGCTCCTCATAGCGCTCTTCCCGAATCAGCCTGGCGTCCGTAAGGCATGAACCAAGCCCCGCTCCGGTGAATCCGGCCCGCAGATAGTCGGTCAGGTTATGAAGCCCGATTCCCCCCACCGCCAGCATCGGTATATGATTTACAGGGGCAAAGATTGCTTTGCAGTACGAAAGCCCCATATTGCCGGCCGGGAACAGCTTCACAAGGGCGGCGCCGTGCGCATATGCCAGGACTATCTCCGACGGGGTAAGCGCTCCGGGAACGGATGCCAGCAGAAGCCGCTCTGCCTCTTTCAGCACGGATGTATCCACATTGGGCGCCAGAATAAACTCCGCCCCGCTCTCATACGCCGCCTGAACTTCATCGACAGACATGACGGTCCCTGCGCCAATCAGCATCCGGCCGCCGAATCTTTGTTTTAATCCGGAAATGATCTCTTTCGTATCCGTGATTCTGGTATCCGACTTCTGGTTGAACGTCACCTCCAGACAACGGATACCGCCCCGGTACATTGCTTCCGCCGTCAATACCGCCCTGTCCTTCTCCACTCCTCGCATAATCGCAATGAGTTTATGTTCCTCAACCACCCGAATCATTTCTTCCCTCTTCAATGGAATTCCCTCCTTTCCTTCACCATCCGTTATTCCGGTTTCCACGGATACAACCGGATTCCCAGCTCAAACGCCATCACCTCTCCCGGCCGGAGCACCCGCAGGCACTGATTCATTCCGGCCGTCCCGATACTGTCATAATAACCGTCAGCCGGTTCAAACGCGCAGTTTTTATCGCCTCTGTATCCTCCCGTTGTAATCCAGAATCCAAGGTATGGCAGCATTTTTGCGTCAAATACCAGGTCAGCCGCCATCCCCGCCGAGGGATATATAAAACCGCATTTTCCTTCCCTCACCTTTCCCCGCACGTAATATTTCTCCATCCCTTCCGTCTCCGCCCCCGGCACACGGGTAAAATCCAGGGCTCCGTCCGGTGGGAATGTAAATGGGTGAACGGTTCCCACAGGACCCAGGCGCTCCGAATCCAGAACCACCTCAATCTCCTTCGTCCCCGCCGGATATACCAGCCGCATATCTGGCATATAGACAGCCAGGCAGTGGCACGCCCAAATACAGGGAAAGGCATACTCACCCCGGTTTTCTATCCGGTAGCTGCAGTGCAGCATATCTTCGCGAAGCGACAGGCGTTTTTCATACCGGTACGGCAGCAAGTTACTCTGATAGTTTAAACAGAGGCCGTTCCCATCCTCCCGGCAGCCGAACCCTGCAGACCAGATTTCACCGTGATCCGGGTAAGCAATCTCCCGGCCGCCTGCCGCAACACGTCCCGGATCAATCGACGGGAATGCGTCGTCAAAGCCGCAGGCCTCGAATTCCCCGAACAAACTTCCCGTCTCTGCCTTTTTAAAACCTTCCCCGGGATTCTGGAATAACAGTTCAAAGCCGGTCTTCCTGGATTTTAAGGACAGTACCTTTCCGCCATGGCTTGGGAAAACGATGCAGGTTAACAGTTCACTGCTCAGTTCCCAGGCCGGTTCCCCGGAAATATCTATCCGTTTCACTGCGTCGGCCCTTCCGGCCGTTTCCTTTGCATGATCCATTATAATATCACCGCCCTTAAAAGCTCCCGGTGCAGATGTACGCCCGGATGGTTTATGTCAAGCTCCCCGGCCTCGGCAAAACAGCGGTCTGCTTCCTCCGTCTCCCCCTTGCCAAAAAGTCCCAGACCGCGCATAAACAGACAGTGCAGCCGGTTGCGGCGGTCCAGATCGTCTTCAAAAATCATCAAATCCGGCAGGGAAACGGCAAAATAGTCGATCGTCACATGGTCTTCCATATGCGCCTCACCGTAATCGATCAGCCGGCTAAACCGTTCGTCGGCCTCCTCCTTCCTGGACAGCGCCGCCAGGGCGAGCCCCTGATAGAAGATGGTTTCCGGCGGCTGGTCGTTGTAATACATCATCCCGGCCGGCTCCGACAGGCCCGAGGCCGCACGGAGAAAGCATTCCTCCGCTTCCTTTTCTTTTCCCATCGCCCGGTACGCTTTTCCCATATAATAGTAGATGTCATTTTCCTGGGCGCCAGCCAGTTTTCCTTCACCCAGATTATGCGGATAGCTGAGCGCCCGTTTAAACTGCTCCAAAGCCCCGGAGATATCCCCGGCGCTCAGGGCCGCCCTTCCCAGCCCGGCCGCCGCGCAGACATACTGTGCCGGAACCTTTCCCTCTCCGCCCTCCCAGGGGTGGAAATGACGTGACTCTATCAGTTCCATGGCCCTGCCATATTGTCCAAAATAGTTGCAGAGCGTAATATATTCCAGATACAGATCATCCCTCTCCGCCACCACATCGGGATAGGCCTCATAACTGGCAAGGCGGTTTTCCGGTGTGACCCCTGTCCTTTTACAGAGTTGATCCAACTCCATGAACACTCTGGCATCGGATCTGTCAAGCTCAAAAGCCCGTTTTAGTTCCTCTGCAGCCTCCTGCCTCCGATCCATTTTGTTGAAATATGCCAGAGACAAATTGCGGTGTACCGTGGCAAAGCCCGGTTCCAGTTCCCGGCTCTTCTCCCAGCACGTAACCGCTTCCGTGTACTGTCTCTTGTCGTACCAAAGATTTCCAAGATAGTAAAATCCTTTTGCGTCCTCGGGATTTTCCTCCACGGCTCTCTGAAGTACAATCAAATCCTCCAGCCGGTGCGGGAAACAGTAATCGCCGTCATCCGCGGCCGCGGCCATGCGGTACTGCTCCGCCTCCTGCTCCTTTCCCGCTTCCCCGCAGACATAGGCCAGGTAGTAGTGGATCAACGGATAAATCTTATCTCCCCACACTTCACACGGCAGGCCGAGAATATCCTCCGCCTCGCGGTAAAGACCGGCATCACCGTATTCAAGCGACAGCTCAATAACCCAGTTCGGATTCACTGCGAGACGGTGAGCCAGGGCTTTTCTGCCTTCCTCATCCTTCTTTAAAAGACACAGCTCATAACAGGCTGCAAAATCCATTCCGTCTATTATAAGCGTTTCCCTTGCCGCAGCGGCCGCCTCTTCCGTTCTTCCAAGCCGTCTGAGCAGCGCCGTCTTTAACGTCCTGGCCTTCAGATTATGGGCCTTTGTGCTCAGGGACCGTTCAATATGAGCCATCCCCTCCTCATATTTCCCCTCCGCCGCACAGATACAGGCCATATGGTAGAATCCGCCCGACTGCCAGGCATCATTCCAAACCGCCTTATAGAAACTGTCATATGCCTCAGGCAGTTTTCCCATGAATTTCCGGCACACTCCCAGAAGATAGAACGGCTCCCCGTCGCCGGGATTGGGGTTTAGACGTGTCAGTTTTGCTGCTGCTTTCTCAAGATATTCTTCTGCCCTGCAAAACTGCCCCTGCCCCATGAGCAGTTTTCCATAGGCGCAGTTTATCCTGGAATCCGTCGGATCCCGGCGCAGTCCCTCGGCATAATATGCCTCCGGCCGGTATGTGGCGTGACGGTATTGTTCAATATGCTGCCCGCATAAGAATAGCTCTTCATTTGTCCTCACTGCCTCCGGCTCCGGGATCGGGACGGCCGGGTCCGGAATCTTTTCGTCATCCTTATCGCACGGGGTGTAAGAAACAAGCACGCTGCCAGTATCGTCACGGACCGTCAGGGTAATTGTCTCCGGCGCACGGCCGCCCGTCGGAACCTTATCCGAAAATGTCTGCACCGGCGACAGATCCGCCTTTGCACGGTAAAGGACAACCGCTCCGTTTTCCGCCGTCAGCGTTACCTCGCAGCGCGGGTAAACCGCTGTGGCATACACGGAAAGCAGGGCGGTCCCATCCGTTATCTCCAGGCCGGCCGCCGCCTTATAGGTGGCGTTTTTCACCATTCCCACATCCTTATAAGGCATGAAATACTGGGTAAATACCTTCTCCTCATAAGGCGCCAGCCAGGAAAAGTCAGGCTGGTTATCGGTATAGCACCCTGTCATTAACTCTATATAAGGCCCGTCCGTATCCGTTAAGTTTCTGTCCCATGCCCTGCCGAAATCACCGCAGCCCCAGGTCCACTGTTTCTTGCCCGGTGCGATATGGTGATCCGCCACATGCAGGATCCCGGCCTTTTTTCCGTGATCGTATCCGCCCACAAAGTCGTAATCGGAATGATACGCCATGTAGGAGGTGGGGACGGGAATATTTTTATAGCGGGAAATATCTACGCCGGATGAATAATCCTGCTTATAGTAGGTTCCCGTAGCAATGGGAAAATGCGATACGGCCCTCTTACCGTGATCCATCACCGCATGGACATCCGGAGGAAAGACCGACTGAGTGTCATCGCCGGCCGGCACCGCCGGATTGGCCCACCACAGAAAGGTCTGCGGCACACTGGTTCTGTTAAAAAGCTGCGCGTCAATCCGGATATAGGCCCTGTCGGGTAACAGGGTAAAGCCTGCCATCCCCTTGGTGCGGAACATGTTCTCAATCTCTCCGACCCAGACGGTACAACTTCCGTCCTCCGACTCAGACAGTTTATAATCCACCGGGTCAAAGGTGCTGGGTCGGTGATGCTGCGGCCAGTTAAACTCGATCCCGCCGGAGATCCACGGCCCGGTAAGCCCGACAAGCGCAGGCTTGATGACGTGATTATAATAAACAAAATCATATTTATTTGTCTTATCATAGGCGCGCTGAATTCTGCCTCCCAACTCCGGCAGCACCATGACAAACAGATACCGGTTCTCCAGGCAGAGCGCCCGGTAAGACTGGTTCTTCTTCTCATCCGTAATCTTATCAATCACCGGGTGCGGGTACACTCTTCCCGAGCTGCCCTGATACACCCGTTTTTCCAGAAACATGGGATTCTTGTCCGGCTTTCCCACCTGATAGGTCGGGATGACCACTTCCTGTTCCCATATCTGAACCCCCTGCTCCACATGGCGCAGCACTTGTTCCAGCATGGCGTTTCCTCCTGTCATTTCTAATTCTCAATAACCTCCGATACAATGGCAGTGCATTGTTGAACCGCGAAATCCAGCAGCCGCTCTCCCAGCTCCGCCGTGGAATCCCGCGGATCATACCGCACGCTGTAATCCTCATTGGGTCCGTTTATAAATGTCTCATTGTCCACAATGGCAAACTTTGTATTATATATCTTTTCCGGTTTTGGCGGAAGGGCCGACAAATCCACTCCATCCGGACATACTGCCTGCATAATCGCAGTCTCCGCCAGGCCTGCATGTCCGATTCCCGTCCCGCAGCCGTCAAACAGGGCCAGAATCGTAAGTACGCGGACCTTCCCCTGCTCCGTATATTCTCCCGACAGCCGCTCCAGAATCTCGATCTGCCGGTCCGCCCCGTGGCCGTTCACCAGGACGATTATTTCATATCCCATCCGGCAGAGAAACTCAATATGCTGGCGGATTACCGCCTCAAACAGCTCCGGCGGCCAGTACATGCTCTTCACCGTATTCCCGGGGAAATCCATCCCCGTAATCTGCTCATTTCCCTGAAACCCCAGTTTCCGGAGCGTTTCCGGCGTTCGCGGGCTCTCCGTCCCTATGTAGAGAGGGGGATAGACCGTCCCTCCCGTGCGGGCGGCCGACCGTTTTGCCACTTCATAGGCATTTTCCGTATCCATCCCCATCCCCATATGGGGACCGTGCCATTCCATCGACCCGACCGGCAGGTAAATAAGCGGTTTTTCCCTCCTTGCCGCCTCAAGCCGGGACGGAGTCATCTCTTCAAACTTGACTGTATTCATTTTACTCACCTTCCGGCAGGCTCTGAAACGATAGAAAGTACGCCGCAGCGTACTTTCTATCGACCTGTCTTTACTGGTATATTGGCCTGTTTCTATTTGAGCAGACAGGACTGTCCGTCCGGATAGAAACAGGCCGCACACCTAAGTGTATCAGAGTCTAGTTCACATACTCCGGCATAATGGCTGCCAAATCGTCGCCGGGTTCCACAATCACAGCGTCCACTGCGTATTTCTCCGGAATCGGGGTTCCGTTCTGGAGGTAATCCAGCATGGCCTGTGCCGCTGTTCCGCCAACGCCCTTTGCTGAAAAGTAAGCCGCCGCCTTAAATGGGGAACTTTCTTTTGCAAATTCATCCGGAGCCAGATATCCGCCGAGTCCTACGCATACGGAATCTTTTTCAAGGCCTGCTGCTTCCAGCGCCCGGGCCGCACCCTGAGCGCCTTCGTCGGAAACGCCCAAAACCAGCCATTTTTTAATCTGAGGATTGCCGGTAATAACCGTGGAGGCTGCCGTATTGCCCTGCTCCGTGCTGGTATCGTGATCCGCCTTAAAAATGCGGTTGTCCGGGAAATCCGGAATCGCCTCTTTTAACTTGGCAAGCTGTCCTTCCGTACGCGGCACGCAGCTTGAAACGGTGTCCGCCGTAAGCAGCATTACGCCAAACGTCTCATCTTCCGCAAGACCCTTATCCGTTATGTACTTGGCTGCCCATTCGCCTACCGCCGCGCCGATATTATAACCGTCAATTCCAACCCACGGTGCAAGCAGTGTGCCGTCCTCCGTCTGAAGCGCATCATCTACCGCGATAACCGGGATATTGGCTTCCTTTAATTTATCCACCGTCGTCTGGCTCAGGTTTTGATCCGGAAGGCACACCAACACGCCGTCCACCTTGTCCGCGATACAGTTGTCAATCATCTGCATGTATGTAGCGCCGTTCTGTTTGGCATCCATATACTTCCATGTCCCGCCGGCCGCTTCCACTACTTCCTGGGAGGCCTTTCCCTCCTGGATGAACCAGGTAGCGTCGCCCATTTTATAAATACCTGCAATGACATAATTCTCTTTGGCCCCGTTTTGCGTCTCCTCCGCTGCTTTGGTCTCCTCCGTTTTGGTATTTTCCGCCGCCTCCGCCTTAGTTTCCGGAGCCGCCGTCCCCGCCGTCTGGCTTGTGCCGCATGCCGTAAGCAGGCTGAACGCTGCTGCCGCTGCCGCCATCTTTGCAATCTGCATTTTCTTCATTTTACTCTCTCCTTTTTTCATAATATGTTATGTTCATCTCAGCTTCATGGCTGAGCAGTAACCTTCATGCTCTCCTCCAACAGCTTTTTACTCCTCATTCTCTTACGGTAGAAGTCGAATGCCAGAGCTACCACAAGCAGGGAACCCTGGGCCACGTTCTGCCAGAAAACCTGCACATTCAGCATGACAAGGCCCGTATTAAAGCACTGTAAAATCAGCATGCCGATAAACGTCCCAAGCATGGTGCCCACGCCGCCCGTGAACGCCGTGCCGCCCAGTACCGCCGCCGTTGCCGCGTCAAATTCCAGACCGTTGCAGGCCGACGGCTGCCCCGAATTCATCCTGGCCGCCAGAAGCACTCCGGCCAGGGCTGCCAGCCCTCCCGACATAATATAGAGTTTGAAACGGATCAGCATGGGACTTAACCCGGCCAGACGGGCCGCGTACGGGTTGCCTCCCAGTACGTAAATACTACGGCCGAAAAAAGTCTTTTTCAGCACAAATCCAAACACAAGAAACGCCACAATTAATATAATGACCGGCAGAGGTATAATTCCAAACAGCCGGAACGTGCCGAACCGGATGAACATCTGGCTGCTGACGGCCACCGCCTTGCCGCCGCAGATAATATAGGCAAATCCTCTCACGATGGACATCGTGGCCAGTGTCGCAATAAACGGCTGCAGATTCAGAAAATTCACGGCTACCGCGTTAAACGCCCCGATCAGGCATCCGGCCAGCACCGCGGCCAGTATGGCCAGAACCGGATGAAGCCCGGCTTTAACCAGAACGGCGCCAAGCACGCCGGAAAAAGCCGCCACCGACCCGGCCGACAAGTCAATCTGATTGGCAATGATCAGATTCGTCTCCGCGATAGCCACAAAGCCGGTCAGGGAACATGCCACCAGAATATTGATAAAATTCTGTACCGTTAGGTAGTTCTTATTAAATATGGAAAATACAACCACAAGGAGTGCAAGTGCTATAATCAGGCTGATCTTTTCCGCAAAGTCGCTTTTTTTCAGTTTCGTCATAAAATGATCCATGTTTACCCCCATATATCAGGCTCTCCGGTTACACCACAGCCCGTTCTCCTGTCTTATCCGTCATTGCATAAGCGAGTATATGTTCCTCGGTAGCATCCGTCCTTAAAATCTCACCGCTGATACGGCCTTCCCTTACCACAATTACGCGGTCGCTGAGACCGATGATCTCCGGCAGCTCGGAAGATATCACGATAACCGCGATCCCATCCCTGGCACATTCGCAGATAATCTTATAGAATTCCGACTTCGCGCCCACGTCGATTCCCTTCGTCGGTTCATCCAGGATCAGCACCTGCGGCTTCGTCTCCAGCCATCTGGCCAGAATTACCTTCTGCTGGTTTCCTCCCGACAATTGGGCAATCAGTTTTTCACTGTCCGGCGTTTTAATATTAAATTTCTTAATATCCGCATCCGCCGTCTTCCGCTCTCCGGCCTCATCCAATACCCCCAGTCCGTTGCAATAACTCCTGAGCATGGACACCGTTATGTTGCCTCTGACCGATATATTCGGCAGAATCCCCTGTTCCTTGCGGTCCTCGGGAACCAGAGCGATTCCCAGATCGACCGCCTGTTTGGGCGACCGTGGGGAGATGGTTTTGCCATTCATCAGGATCTCACCCGACATCACCTTGTCAACTCCAAATATGGCGCGCATAATCTCGGTTCTTCCAGATCCGACCAGGCCGGAAAAACCCAGGATCTCGCCGCGCCTTATCTGAAAGGAAATATCCTTCACAAAGGCCGTCGTCAGGTTCTTCACCTCGAGTACGACTTCGCCGAATTCCCCGTTGCGCGGAAGGGAATCAAAAATACTTCCAAGGGGCCGCCCCACCATCATCCGTATCAGCTCGTCATTGCTCACCTTCTCGCGCTCCACCAGAGCCACCGTCTTTCCGTCCTTAAAAACCACTACCTTCTGGGCAATCTGCTCTATTTCGTTCATTCTGTGGGACACATAGAAGATTATTTTCTTTTCCGCCTGTAACTCCCTGATTATGCGGAATAAGATTTCGATTTCATTATCGCTCAGACTGGCGGTAGGCTCGTCAAATGCAATAATCCGGGAATCCCGGTTAACTGCTTTCATGATCTCCACCATCTGCTGATGGGCAATACTAAGCGTGCCTACCTTGGCATCCGGCTCGATTGATTGAAGGCCAAACCGTCCGGCTATCTCCCTCGTGCGCCGGTTCATCGTCTCAAAATCCACCGTCCCGTTCTTTCTGATCCAGGAGCCTAAAAATACATTTTCCGCTACGGTCATCTCCATTAAAATCTGGCGTTCCTGGTAGATAACGCTCACTCCCGCTGCGATCGCTTCCTGAGGGGAACTAAAATGCCTGGCCTGGCCGTCAATAATGTATTCTCCTTCATCCGGCTGGTAATCGCCGTTCAGGACTTTCAGCAGAGTTGACTTTCCCGCTCCATTTTCACCTAAAAAGGCATATACTTCGCCGCTTTCCGCCTTAAAACAGATGTCATCCAGCGCCTTCACTCCAGGAAAATACTTACTGATATGTTTGAATTCCACATAGGTTTCCACTGTTTCTGCCACCTCCTTTGTCTTTTCCTTTGTACTGTTTGATTCTGCCGGGTTTTAATTCTTCTGTTATTACCCTTCCCCTATTCTTCTCCTCTTCTGAACCGGCCTTTGTCACTGTTCCGGCCTCCGCTTTCCTGCATTCTTCACCGCTCTTATATAGCGCAGCGTTTTACTCCTCCCGGTCCGTTGTGCCATCTGCACTTAAAAATCATTTTCTTTCCTGTATTTTTAGTAAACTTTCCCATTTTTATTTGCGTGTTCGTTAACACTTTATG